>DATNMI010000552.1:0-4379 GCA_035602375.1 Nitrospiria bacterium
CGCCTGTAATGTTCCATGGCCGCATCAATCTTGTCATGCAGTTTGGTTTTGGTGTTTGCGTCCATACTGGGATCCGTTCGATAAGAAGTGGAGTTTACTGGACCAGGGTTCCGACCTTCTCCCCCAGGACCACCCGTTTTATATTCCCGGCATGTTTGATATTAAATACGATGATCGGAAGATTGTTATCCATACAGAGGGTGACAGCCGTAGTATCCATGACCTTTAATCCCTTGCTGAGAACATCCAGGTAGGCGAGGGTGTCAAATTGAACCGCTTCCCGGTGCTTCATCGGATCAAGATCAAAGATTCCGTCGACTTTGGTCCCTTTCAGAAGTACATTGGCCCCGATTTCCATCGCCCTCAGGACCGCGGCGGTATCTGTAGAGAAGTAGGGGTTTCCGGTTCCCCCGGCGAAGATCACCACCCGCTTCTTTTCGAGGTGCCGGATGGCTTTCCGCCTGATGTAAGGTTCCGCCAGCTGCCGCATTTCGATGGCGGACTGAACGCGGGTGAAGACCTGGCTTTTTTCAAGAATGTTCTGAAGGGCCAGGGCATTGAGAATTGTTGCCAGCATCCCCATATAATCAGCGGAAGTTCTTTCCATTCCCTTGGCGCTTGCCGCCAGGCCCCGGAAGATATTTCCTCCGCCGATGACAATGGCGATTTCAATGCCCAGCATATGGATTTCCTTGATTTCCGCGGCGATCAATTCAAGCATTTTGGGATCAATGCCGTATCCCAGGTCGCCCGCAAGGGCCTCACCGCTGACTTTCAGGAGGATCCGATTATACATGCGTCTCCCTGGAAAATGAATTATGAAGGTTCAGATTTCTCCGCCGATCCTGTATTTGACAAACCGCCGGACCTGAATATTTTCTCCGATTTTCGCGATTTTCTCCGTGAGCAGGTCTTTCACTTTGAGATCCGGATTTTTAATGAAAGTCTGTTCGAGCAGGCAGATTTCCGACAGGAATTTGTCAACCTTTCCGGCGGCGATTTTTTCCAGCACTGCGGGAGGCTTTCCTGATTCCTGAGCCTGTTTCACAAAAATCGCTTTTTCCTTTTCGATGACTTCCGCAGGAACGTTTTCTTTCGAAACGTATTTTGGTTCCGGAAAACTGCCGGCGACCTGCATGGCGAGGTCTTTTACCAGCTCCTGGAATTCTTCATTGCGGGCGACAAAATCGGTTTCGCAATTGACTTCCACCAGAACGGCGATTTTCCCCCCTGCATGGACGTAAGACCCGATGATTCCTTCAGAAGTTTTTCGTTCCGATTTTTTCGCGGCGGAAAGGCTCCCTTTTTTCTTCAGGAACTCGATGGCTTTGGTAATGTCTCCGCCTGAATGAGAGAGCGCGGTCTTGCATTCCATGATCCCCGCACCGGTTTTTTCACGTAGTTCTTTAACAATACTCGCATCAATTACTGCCATTTCAACTTCCTTGCTTTTTGTTTTAGTGTGAAATCAGCTCAAGCGATTGACTGAACCAATAATTTACGAACCGTCAGAACCGGGTTATACGGCCGGTTCACCTGCTTCCGCTTGTACCGCTTCTTGATCGCCCACTGCCACAGCCGCCGCTTCTGTATGGGAAAGGGGAACAGACGGCTTGGCGTCCTCTCTTGATGATCTGGAAGCGAAGATCTGTTTTCCTTCAAGGACGGCATCGGCTATTTTTGATGTGATTAATTTAATGGACCGGGTTGCGTCGTCGTTTCCCGGGACGATATAATCAATTAGATCAGGGTCGCAGTTGGTGTCGACAATGGCGACGATTGGCACGCCGAGCCGATTGGACTCCTGGACCGCGATTTCCTCTTTTTTCGTGTCGACCAGGAAGACCGCTCCGGGGAGCCGTTTCATGTCTTTAATTCCCCCCAGGTTTTTTTCAAGGGAAGCCATTTCTTTTTCAAGCCGGGAAACCTCTTTTTTGGTCAGTTTATCAAATGTGCCGTCAAGCTTCATGGCTTCCAGCTTCTTCAGCTTGTCAATGCTCTTGCGAATGGTCTGGAAATTGGTCAGCATTCCGCCCAGCCACCGATGGCTGATAAAAAACATTCCGCACCGGGTCGCTTCTTCGCGGATAATGCTTTCAGCCTGCCGTTTGGTTCCCACAAAGAGAATGCTCTGCCCTGCCGCGACGGTGTTTTTTACAAAGTCGTAAGCGTGATGGAAAAGCTTGACGGTCTGCTGGAGGTCGATGATGTAAATCTGGTTTCGTTCCCCAAAAATATATTTTTTCATTTTCGGGTTCCAGCGCTTGGTCTGATGTCCGAAATGAACCCCGGACTCCAGTAATTCCTTCATGGTGATTTCTGACATGGAAACGCTCCTTGATTTTGGGTTAAGCCTCCGCTTTTTCCCTTTTTTTTCAAAGGGATTTATCCTTCTCCGAAGAGACCCGGATAAATGAATAAAAAAGCGTGTGGATTTTAATTTAGGGTGAAAAAATATCATATTACCGGTTTATTTTCAAGTTAAAAAGGGCAGGGAAACTGGACAAAATCGGGAAATAGGTTATCCTTAAGTGATATACGAGGTTGGGTTTGTCTCGGTTATTGCATTTTCCTTCAACGTACGTTTGGAGATCAAAATGGTCATGGACCAGAAAATGGTTGTCCACTTGCTGGACGGGACAGTCTTAAAAGGGCGTTCCCACGATTTCAACCTCAATAAAGAGATGTTTCATCTTGATCCTGAAGGTATCGCTAATTCTGGAAAAACGATTGAAATCCATCATGAATTTCTTAAAGCGGCTTTTTTTGTAAAGGATTTTTCCGGAAACAGGTATTTCGAAGAAATCAAGGATTTTGAAAAGGCTCCCAAAAAAAATTCCGGCAAAAAAGCCATCATTACCTTTTCGGATGGCGAAGTATTGGCCGGTTTTGTCGAAGGGTACAAGGAATCCCGCCCCGGTTTTATTCTTGTGCCCATCGATCCGGGAAGCAATAATCTCAAAATTTTTGTAAATAAAAAAGGCCTGAAAAATATCGAGTTTCCGTAAAGATTAGCCCGGTTTTCCAAACCTTCCCGCCAGTCCATCATCAGGTCCCGCTCCGAATAAACGAAGTTCCTCTCCCGTACAAGCCGGATTTTCAGGTTTAATGGAGCAAAACGGGTAAAATGAGATTGTTTTTATTGTCTGATTAGTGCTATTTTATTCACTTCCAATTCATTTTTCAGTGCGCGCGAGGATCAATTGACACTCTCTTCAAAGGAACTAATGGGTCTCTCTGACCGTTATATTATGGGAACCTATAACCGCGCCCCCCTTGTCATCAGATCGGGCGAGGGGTCTCGCGTTTACGATCCTGAAGGGAAGACCTACCTTGATTTTATCAGTGGAATCGCGGTCAACGGTCTTGGGCATTGTTACCCCGGCGTGACGGAGGCCATCCGGAGGCAGGCGGGCATCCTGCTTCATGCCTCTAATCTTTATTACAGCGAGCCTCAAATTCAGCTGGCGAAAAAACTGATCTCTCTGACCTTTGAGGGAAAGGTCTTTTTCTGTAACAGCGGAGCCGAAGCCAACGAAGCGGCGCTCAAACTGGTCCGCAAATATTTCAAAACCACAAAACATCCGGACCGGTATGAGGTCATCAGTATGAAGGGCTCTTTCCATGGCAGGACCTTTGGCGCGCTGAGCGCGTCGGGCCAGGAAAAGCTTCACAAGGGGTTCGAGCCCCTCCTTCCCGGTTTTGTTTATGTCGATTTTAATGATCTGGGCGCGGTGGAAAAGGCTATTGGAGAGAGGACCGCGGCCATTCTGGTCGAGCCTGTCCAGGGGGAAAAGGGGGTCCTTGTCCCATCGGCGGGCTATTTGAAAGGATTGCGGGATCTGGCGGATCGCCATGGTATTCTTCTTGTCCTTGACGAAATCCAGACGGGGCTTGGCCGGACCGGCACTTTATTCGCCTATCAAAGGTCCGGAATTGCGCCGGATATTCTGACGCTGGCCAAAGGGCTCGGGGGAGGCGTTCCGATCGGAGCGATGATCGCCAGCAACCGGGTGAATGCCGCCTTTGTTCAAGGCTCCCACGGCTCGACTTTTGGAGGAAATCCCCTTGCCTGCGCCGCGGGCTTCGCGGTTGTGGAGGCTTTGACACGGGACGAAGAAATTTTGGAAAACTGCAAAAAAATGGGGGATCTGGCGCTTCAGGGTCTTGCCAAAATGAAGACTGATTTTCCCCAAATTCTGGAAGTCCGCGGGCAGGGACTTCTCATCGGAATGGAGCTTCAATGCGAGGGGAGGCCGATCGTCTTGGAATGCATGGAAGCCGGATTGCTGATTAATGTGACTTCGGAGAAGGTTCTCCGGTTTGCACCACCCCTTAATATCACCGAAAAGGAGGTAGAGTCTTTTTTTCGGATCCTC
>DATNMI010000553.1:0-7039 GCA_035602375.1 Nitrospiria bacterium
TTATTGCCGAGGGAAGAAACCTCCAGCTCGAGTTTCAAGGTAATTTCATTGTTCAGATGAATATCCGGCACCGCAGTCACCTTGATCCCCACATCCTGGAATTGGGTATTGGTAGATGTGGTCGCCTGAACGAGCGATCCGGCAACCGCCGGTGCCGTGGTGGAACTCAATAAAATCGGAACCTTGTCTCCGATATTGATCACCGCCTTCTTCCCGTCAAGCACCCTGACTTTCGGATTTGCAAGGGTTTTAGCGTTCGAATCGGTTTTCAGGAAATCAACATAGACGCTTGGAATGATAAACTGAAATGCCTGGTCGTTCAAGTTTTTAAGCGTAGCCAGGTCAATCCTTCCCGGCTGAAATGTGGTTATGCCCCCGGAGGTGGTTCCTCCCATCTGGGCGCCAATCTCATTGGGGTTAGCGCCTGGAAACGAACCTGGAAAATTAAACCCGTATTTCAGTTCTCCGGATTCCTGCACCTCCATGACCTCCAGCTCAAGCATCACTTCGGGCGGTTTCCGGTCGTTGGCCTCGATAATCTTTTCGGCGAGTTTAATCTTGTCAGGGGTCTCCCGGATGGTAATCGCGTTTAACTCCTTATTGGCCTGGATTTTCCGGATTTCAAGCATTTTCTGCAGGAGGGCGACCATGTCTTCGGTTTTGACCGCGGAAAGATAAAATGTCCTGATCATCAGGTCCTGGTACTGGTCGACCTTCTGCTTGTTCTTTGGAATGATCAGGATCGTATCTTCACTGATTTTTTTCATAAAGAGGCTGTTGGTGGCCAGGATCAGATTCAACGTTTCCTTGAACGACGCGTCTTTTATAAAGATGGTGATATTGTCGTCCCGGACATCCTTGTCAAAAAGGATGTTGATCCCGGCTGTCTTTGAAAGGAGCTCAAAAACCTCCTTGATCCGGGCGTTATGAAATTTCAGGGTGATCGGCTCTGAGGATTTCAATGAAAGTCCGCTCCCCTCGTCCCGGACAGCCTCCAGGGCCACCCCGACGCTCACAAGAGCTTCCTTTGCGGCTTCATTTTCCAGATTGAGCGCCGCAGCCTTTCCAAAGGCCTCTTCGGCCTGCTCGAGCCGGCCGGCCTTTAGAAGCGTCTGCCCGATCCGGAACTGCTCCTCCGACTCCTTCAACCGGGTTGCGCGGATCAGACCGGTCTGGTATTCCACTCTTGAAGGGTCGAGGTTGACCGACCTCTTGATCTCCGAGATCGCTTCATCATAACTCTTCGCCCTGGACAGCTCTACGCCTTTGAGATAATGAAGCGCCGCCGAACGGATTTTGGCCTGGGTGAATCTGGCATGAAGGTCGGCGTCCTGGGGATTTTTCTTTACCGCTTCCCGGTAGCTTTCCACCGCATCGTCCCAGTTTCCTTCCTTAAAAAAACGATCGCCGGTCTTGATATCAGGCGATGTCGCGCATGAAACCAGGGCGAGACAGAAAAATACCAAAAGAACAAATTTTTGCTTCATGGTTCCTCTTCTCCAGTGACAAATTCAGGATGAATCGCATCCGGCCCGGGGCTTCTCTTATTTTTTAAGAGGCTTCCTGAAGTATTCTATGGTTCGAATAAGGCCTTCCCGCAGGGAGATGCGAGGCTCCCAGTCGAGAATTTTCTGGATCTTGGTGCTATCCAGCGAACTGCGGACCTGTTCTCCCTTTTTTTCGGGTCCAAAAACCTCTTTTCCGGTCGTTTCCGTCAATTCATGCATCAATTTATAGAGATCGTTGACGGTGGTTTCCCCGCCGGACCCGACATTAAATACTTCTCCCCCGGGATTGGGAAAGTGAAGCGCCGCCATATGGGCTTCCACCGCGTCTTCCACAAAAAGATAATCCCGGCTCTGCATTCCATTGCCGTTAATGATCACTTCTTCTTTTCTCAGCATTTTGTGGCCGAACACCGAGACTACTCCGGATTCCCCGAAAGGGTCCTGCCTCGGCCCGTAAATGTTCGCGTACCGCAAACAGGTATAGGCCAATCCGCTTTTTTGCCTGTAATAATGGAGATATTTCTCTCCGGCGAGCTTGCTGATTCCGTAGGGGTTCAGGGGAGAAGTGTCATGCTCCTCCGTCGCGGGAAACTGATATTGATCCCCGTAAACCGCTCCCCCTGACGAGGCGAAAACAAAGTGCCTGACGCCGTGCTTTACCGACAGGTCCAAAAGGTTGATGGTCCCCAGAATATTGACCTGGGCGTCAAAAATCGGATCGGCCAGAGAGCGCGTGATGTCCATCTGAGCCGCGTGATGGCTGACCATGTCCGGTTTTTCATTCCGGAAAATTTTCTCGATCTTTGGACTGACAATATCCATCTTGTAGAATTTTGCCTTTTTGTGGATATTCTTGCGCTTCCCCGTGGAGAGGTTATCCAGCACGATGACCTCATTGTCCTCCATCACCAGCCGGTCGACGATATGAGATCCGATGAAACCAGCGCCTCCGGTCACCAGTACCTTCAATGAATAAACTCCTTTCGCGCAGAAATAGACGGTTTAAAACAGACCAGAAATTCAATATTCCCCTTCTGACCGGTAATCGGCGACTCTTCCACCCCCATTGCAGACAACCCTATCGTTTCACCGAATTGAATGACTTTCCTGACCGTTTGAAGGCGCGTTTCCGGATCTCTGACGATCCCGCCGCGCCCCACCTCTTCCCGGCCGGCTTCAAACTGGGGCTTGACCAGAGTAATCATGGTTCCGCTCTCTTTAAGAAACCGGGAGAGATTTTTTAAAACCAGCGTCAGGGAAATGAAAGAAAGATCGGCGGTAATCAAGTCAGCTTTTTCACCTATCCGGGAAAACTCAAGATACCGGATATTGATTCTCTCGACCCGGATCACGCGGGGGTCCTGCTGGAGCTTCCAGGCGAGCTGGCCGTAACCGACATCCACGGCGTAAACTTTGGCCGCGCCATGCCTCAGCAGGCAATCCGTAAACCCACCGGTTGAGGCCCCCGCGTCAAGGGCTGTCATTCCTTCGGGGGAAACTTCAAATGCCTGAAGGGCCTTTTCCAGCTTAAGCCCCCCCCTGCTGACATACGGATTTTCGTTCCCCCGGACTTCAATCGCCTTGCCGGATATCAGGGTTCCCGGCTTTTCAACCCGGAAACCGCCCGCGAAAACCATTCCCGATTCAATCATCTGCCGGGCTTTTTCCCTGCTGGGGGCAAGCTTTTCTTCGACCAGGATCTGATCGATTCTTTTCCTGGTTCTAACCATTCATCCCCGGCCTGAAGGAAACCGATGCGGTAATCCGGGTCTCCGTCCCGCTCCTTTTTCTCATGAAACTCTCGACGGAATCCGCAATCCGCGAGGCGGTTAACCCGACGCTCTCCCGTAATTGCTTCTGGGTCCCTTGTTCAACGAAGTGGTCGGGAATGCCGAGTCTCAACACACGTACGGCAGGAAGGTCTTCCTCCTGAAGAACCTCAAGAACTTTGGATCCGAATCCCCCGGCCAAGGCATTTTCTTCCAAAGTCACCAGAAAGGGAGTCCGCTCCGCGAGAAGGCGGATCTGTTCCCGGTCTACAGGTTTGATAAACCGCGCATTGAAAACCCCTGCGGAAATCCCCCGCCTTGCAAGTTCTTCCCGCGCCCCCAACGCTTCCTGGACCATGGTTCCCACGGCAAGAATATAAAGGTCGCCCCCATTCTCAAGAATTTCTCCCCGTCCGACGGGAAGGGGAACCACCGACTCCTCCTGCCTGACGCCGCTGACTTCCCCGCGCGGATAACGGATAACAGCGGGACCATTGATCTCAAGTCCCGTCTTGAGCATGTTCCTGAGCTCATTTTCATCTTTCGGGGCCATGACCACGATATTTGGAAGGGCCGAGAGATAGGAAATGTCAAATACCCCATGATGGGTCGCGCCATCCTCGCCGACAAGGCCCGCCCGGTCAAGACAGAAAAGGACCGGCAGTTTCTGTATGCAGACATCATGAATGATCTGGTCGTACGCCCTCTGAAGAAACGTGGAATAGATGGCCACGACAGGTTTCATCCCCTCGGCCGCAAGCCCGGCGGCAAAGGTCACCGCGTGCTGTTCCGCGATTCCGACGTCATAAAACCGGTCCGGATAGGCCTTTTGAAAGCGGGAAAGACCGGTGCCCTCGGGCATCGCCGCTGTAATGGCCACAATCCGGGAATCGGATTCGGCAAGCCGGATCAGGGTGTCGGCAAAAACCTGGGTATAGGACGGCGCAGCCGATTTCTTTTTGGCCTTCCCCGTGGCAATCTCAAAGGGGGAGGTTCCGTGAAAAGCGGCCTGATCCTCTTCCGCTGGAAGATACCCTTTTCCTTTTTTAGTGACAAGGTGGACCAGAAACGGCCCGGAAAGCTTTTTAATATTTTCCAGCGTGACGAGGATATGATCGAAACGGTGGCCGTCAATCGGCCCGACGTAATGAAACCCGAGCTCCTCAAAGATGATGCCGGGCCCGATCAGCCCCTTGACCCCCTCCTCGGCCATTTTAGCCGCCTTCAACATCGGCTCGCCGATCTTCGGAATATTCCGCAGAATCTGTTCGGTCTCTTTTTTAATGGCAGTGACCATCTTTCCGGTCAAAAGACGGTTGAGGTAGGCGGAAATGGCTCCCACGTTTTTTGAAATGGACATTTCGTTATCGTTCAGAATGACGATCATGTTCTTATTGAGAGACCCCGCATGATTGAGGCCCTCGAGCGCGACTCCTGACGTCAGGGCGCCGTCTCCCACGACCGCGATCACTTTATAGTCCAGACCTTTCAGATCCCGCGCCTCCACCATTCCAAGCGCTGCTGAAATCGCGGTGCCGGCATGGCCGACGCCGAAGGTATCATAAAGACTTTCCTCCCGTTTCGGAAAGCCGCTGACCCCCTGATATTGCCGGAGCGTGTCAAACCGGGCGTTTCGGCCAGTCAGAATCTTATGGGGATAAGCCTGATGTCCCACGTCCCAGACAATTCGGTCTTCCGGGGTATTGAAGAGGTAATGAAGGGCGATCGTCAGTTCAACCGCGCCGAGACCGGCACCCAGGTGGCCTCCCGTTCTGGAAACGACGTCGATAATTCGTTCCCGGATTTCAGTGGCCAGAAGGGGCAGTTGTTCGACGGACAAACTTCTCAAGTCTGAGGGTACCAGGACCCTGTCAAGAAGCGGCATTTTAGTTTTTCCTTTCAATGGCATACTTCGAGATTTCTCTCAGAGGATCAGCCTTTTGGTCAAATTCCGACAGGGCCTCAAGACATTTTTGAGCCAGCTCTTCTGCCAGGTTTCTTGAAGCCTGAAGGCCGATAACGGAAGGGAATGTGATCTTTCCGTCCTTTGCGTCTTTTCCGACAGTTTTTCCCAGAGATTCCGGACTTCCTTCAATATCAAGGATATCATCGGCTATCTGAAAGGCAAGCCCGAGCGATTCTCCAAAAGTCTCAAGCGATTTCAAGCGGCTGGAATCGGCCCCGCCCGCTATCCCCCCCATTTTCACCGACGCGGCGATCAGCGCTCCGGTTTTAAGGCGGTGAAGGGTCCTGAGTGACGACTCGGAAACCTCTTTTTTCCCCTGCCAGGCCAAGTCAATTGCCTGCCCTCCCACCATTCCCCGGCTGCCTGCGGCGAAACTCAGGAGCACAGCCAGGTCAGCGGAAAGCGCTTTTTCCTCAACCGACCGGCAAAAAGAAGAGAGAAGATAAAAAGCCTCTGTCAGAAGGGCGTCTCCCGCCAGTATCGCAACCGCCTCTCCGAATTTCCTGTGGACCGTCGGTTGCCCTCTTCTGTAATCATCGTTGTCCATGGAGGGGAGATCGTCGTGGACCAGAGAGTACGTATGAATCAGTTCAATCGCGCAGGCCTGAGGCAGAAATTTTTCTCCATTCCCCCCTACGGCGTCGCAGGCCGCCATCATGAGAATCGGGCGAAGCCTCTTTCCTCCCGCAAAGAGCGGGTAATGCATCGCCTCATGAATCTGTTCCGGGAACAGATTCAGAGGGGGAAGAAGCTCCTTTAACGCTTTGTCAATCTGAATGCGCCGGGAATCAAGGTAGCTTTTAAAATCCATAACTATTTTCTTTTCAGCCCCTGACTTCCATATATTACCCGGGTCATGGAGTTTCCCGGCGCGGCGATCAGGACGTCTCGGAAATTTCAAACGGTTCCGCCTTCTTCTGGCCATCGCGCCCCTGAAGAAGAATCTCTACCTTCCTGTCGGCTTTTTCAAGCTGGTCGAGACAGACCTTGGAGAGTTTTACCCCCTCTTCAAACGAAGTCATGGCCTTATCGAGCGGCAAATCGCCCTTTTCGAGATTTTTGACAATCTCTTCCAGCCTGGCCATCGCCTCTTCAAAGTTCATTTTTTCGGTCTTTTTTTCCATTTTATTACCCTGCCACCATTATACTAAAATATCCGTTATATTCAAGATGAAGATAGAAAACCGCTTATTGTGCGTCTTTCGCGCACCGGACTCCAAAATCGGGTTGGGCAATCCAGGAAAGAACCGGAAAACGGTGGGTCGTCCTTCCAAACGGCGTGAGTGAAGAGGTCCACGATCCTCCCCGGAGCACCTTGTATTTTTCCCCAAAAGCATCCCGTTTCAGATCGCTTCCCGGATAAGGGAGATACCAGGAGGAGGTCCATTCCATGACATTCCCTCCCATATCGTAGATTCCGTAAGGAGAAACATCTTTTGAAAAACTGCCGGGCGGCGCAACCCATTTAGGGCCGGAACCCAAAGTGTTCGTAGCACCTTTTGAAAGGTCATCGCCCCAGGGCCATTTCCGTCCGTCGGTCCCCCTCGCCGCTTTCTCCCATTCCGCCTCCGTCGGAAGCCTTTTTCCCTTCCACCTGCAATAAGCCTCCGCATCGGGATAAGAAATATCGAACAGCGCATAGACATCCTTTGGATCCAATCTCCCGGGAAAGGGCTTCCATATTTCAGGAGGCTGGGCGCCTGTCTCCGCAATATAACGGCGGTACTCCCCGATCGTGGCTTCATACCGGTCGATAAAATAGGATTTCAAATAGACCTGGTGCCTGGGAGTCTGAT
>DATNMI010000001.1:0-4615 GCA_035602375.1 Nitrospiria bacterium
CCTGGTCCGCGGCCGTCTTTTTTGTAAACCCAAAAGTCGCGTGCTGTTCAATGACTCCCGGAGCCAAAATGTTAAACAGAACCTCGCTCGACCCGATCGGCTGGTTCCCATTCGAATAGCCGAGCCGCCATGTCCAATCCGGACTGCTCTGCCACTGTAATCCCGCCTTGATCGTCGTCATATCTTTCCAGCCAAAGCCAGGCCCGTTATCTGCTCCCAAAAAAGGAGGAGGAGCGGCAAACGGGTTCGCAATTGATTTAATTTCGCTATAATTGATTGTCTGCGCATCGAGAAGAAGGGTCCATTCCGGCAGCGGCTGGTAGGAGATGCCTGCGTTCCAGCTTGAGGGGATATCAAACCCTCCCTGTTCCGCGAATAGACCCGCGTATTGAGAAAACTTGGTCATTTTTGTTCTGGAATGATAGGCGAGTCCAAGGTTAAGTTCCGGCAGGAGTTTACCCAGGTAACCGATTTTCGCCCCATATCCGTATGAATTGGCATGGCCGTTATTGGTAAGATTGGCCGGATCGCTTGACATTCCGGCAAGACCAAGGTTTTGAAGTCCTTGAACTTGAAACATTTGATAAGCCAGGACCGGCGAAAACCCGAACGCGTGATTTGGGTTCACCTTGACCGCATAGGTTGGAACAACGAAGAGTTGCGATAGATCAACCCCCGCGGGGCTGTTTCCAAAAGGAGAACCGTTTGCCGCGTTATAATCAGTATTCATTCCGCCATTGCCGTAAATCGCAAGGCCCAACGAACTGGTTGCATTGAGGGTCCAATTTGCCCCGAAGGAGGGAATTTCAAAAAGTTTGGAATCGCTCGTAACCGTTCCCGGAGGAAGGAACCCCGCTCCGGTCACCGTAAATTGTCGGTTGGGATTGAAAAATATTAGCGTGGCATCATAGCGGGATCCGAGAAAGGCCAATCCTGCCGGGTTGGTGGCAACTGTCAGGGAGTCCTGGGGTAGAGATGTCCCGGCCCCGGCAAGCCCGTCGTTCACCGCTCCGTACCCATGGGGGAAATAACCGTTTGTGGCCGATCCGTTCTGCGTCATACCCGCTAAAAGGATGATTTGAAGAAATAAAACCGAAAAAATCTGCTTTCTAACGGATATTCTAAATGGCGATGTCATCTATTCTCCTTCAGCTGTTTGATAAAATCTGAAAACAAATTAGCGGAGAGGTTCACTTTAGTCAAGATAAAAAAAAGCAGGGCGTTTTGCGCCCTGCTTTTTGTGCTGTAACTGAAGAGAATCATTCCGATAACCCGGAAAGATGACCCGGCTGCTCAAAGCAACCGGAGAAAAATTACTTTTTCTCCGTGGCGTCTTCTTTCTTCTCAGCTTTTTTCTTCTTTGCCTTCTTTGCCTTCTTTTCTTTCTTTTCTTTCTTCTCAGGGGCAGCCTTAGGAGCTTCCGCGGCCGGAGCAGCTGGTGCAGCCGGTTTCGGGGCTTCCTGGGCAAATGTGACGACGCCAAAAGCGACGACCATCATCATGGCCACAAAAAGGGACATTAATTTTTTCATTCGATTTCACCTCCTTCCAATTATTTTTTAATTTTTTTAAAAACCTATTGGATAGATTTGCAAGTATGGTGCCAATTTAATCCAAAAAGCGAAACTTAATAGTTTTTTAATGTTTTCAATTACTTATGAATTAACCCCATCGAGAGTCGTCAATGCATCATTCTGGTATCTACCCTCATTCAGGAAGGAAATACCTTATTTCAGGCATCTGCGAGGGGCTCGCCGGGAGACGAGATCTTTTTAAGATTAAATTTTTCAAGCCGGTATTGAAGGGTCTTATAGGAGAGGCCTAGCATCTTTGCCGCTTTTGTGATGACCCAATCGCTCTTTTCCATCGCCTTGATCAAAAGCTGTTTTTCAAACTCTTCCAGAGAAAACCCTTCCGGCGGCAGGTCAAAATCGATCTCGGATAGAGGATAGGCGGTTCGGGTAATCTCGCGGGGAAAATCATCGAGATCAATGATCTCTTTTTCACAGAGAAGAACCGCTCTCTCCATCACCCCTTCGAGCTGGCGGACGTTGCCGGGCCAATAATAGTTCAGAAGAAACTGGAGGGCCTCCCTGGAGATCCCCTTGATGTTTTTACCCGACTCCCGATTAAACCTGGCCAGGAAGTGGTTCACCAGCTCCGGAATGTCGGAACCCCGTTCTCTGAGCGGGGGAAGCTGGAGCGTAATTACATTGAGCCTGTAGTAAAGGTCTTCCCGGAAGGTTCCCTTTTTTATCTCCTGCAGAAGATTCTTGTTGGTGGCGGCAATCGCCCGGACATCGACCTTCAGGTCTTCTTTTCCCCCAATACGGCGGATCTCCTTCTGTTGAAGCGCCCTGAGTAGTTTGGCCTGAATCGGGTGGCTGAGGTCCCCGATCTCATCGAGGAAGATGGACCCCTTGTCGGCCGCTTCGAAAAGGCCGATCTCTTTTCCAATCGCGCCCGTGAACGACCCCTTTTCGTGGCCGAACAGCTCGTTTTCAACCAGGCTTTCCGGAATCGCCGCGCAGTTGAGGGCCAGGAAGGGGCCCTCTTTCCGGTTGCTGTTGTAATGGATCGCACGGGCGATCAGCTCCTTGCCCGTGCCGCTCTCCCCGTAAATCAAGACCGTGCTGGAACTCGGCGCGATCTTCCGGACGATGTTGAAAACCTCCTGCATGACAGGATGCTTTCCGATGATATTCTGAAGATTGAGCTTTTCTCCCAACTGCTGGCGGAGATTCCGGTTTTCCAGGAGGAGGCTGATCCTCTCGAAAGCCCTTTGAATGGAAATCAGGAGTTCGGACTTGTCGAGCGGCTTGGTCAGATAATCAAAAGCTCCCATCCGCATCGCTTCCACAGCCGAATCAATGCTTCCATGAGCGGTCATGATCAGCACTGACGCGTTTGGATTGACCTTGAAGAGGGCCTCCACGCCGCTTAAATTCTCGGTATCGGGGAGCTTCAGGTCGGTCAAAACAAGGTCGACTCCCCCTTCCCGGTAGGCCTTGACTCCCTGTTGACTGCTGGCGGCTGTTTCCACCCGGTAACCTTCCTGCTCAAGGATCAATTGCAGAATTTCTCTCTGAGGCGCCTCGTCATCAATCACCAGAATTGTCCCGGGCCGGACCCCGTTTTTAACCGTTTTCACGAGATCCCCTTTCCGGTTTCTTTCATTAAGACTTCAGGACTTAACACCGGCTGGCGAACCGGGAGTGAGAGGGTCACAACGGTCCCCTCGCCGGGCTGTGACTCGATCCGGATCGCGCCATGGTGTTCTTCCACCACCCGCTTGGTCAGCGCCAACCCCAGGCCGATTCCGAGCTGTTTGGTGGTAAAATAGGGCTGAAAAACCCGTTTAAGATCTTCCTGGGCAATCCCCTGGCCCGTGTCCCGGATTTCTAATTCAACCTCCTCCGGAAAGGTCTTGACCCGCACTGTGAGCGTTCCCCCTTTCGTCATCGCTTGAATGCCGTTGGCCACGATATTGACTAGGCAGGTCTTGATTTTCTCCTCATCCCCTTCGATGGTCGGCAGAGGCCCGGAGAGGTAATCGAGGACAATCCCCTGTTCAACCGCCTTCTGGTTGGCCAGGAGAACCACCTCTCGGATCAGGAGGTCGAGTTGAAGGGGCCGGATCTGAAGTTTCATCGGACGGCCATACCTCAGGAAATTTTCGACCATCTGATTTAACCTGTGGGTCTCGGACTTGATACTGGCGATCAGGTCGAGCGCCCTCTGCCGTTCCACCGGGTCAATTTGTCCCGCCTTTTCCCGGAGGTGATCGATGGAAAGCGAGATGAAATTCAGCGGGTTCCTGATTTCATGGGCAATTCCCGAAGCGAGCTGGCCCAGTGCCGTCAGATGCTCGGTTTCACGGAGCCGCTCTTCCAGAATCTTGTTCTGCCGGAGTTTTACGATCATCTCGTTAAAGCTCCGGGTCAGGTCGCTGATTTCATCGTCTCCCTGCCGGGTCGGAATAGTCTGGCTCAAGTCCCCGGACGCGACTTTCCTCGCCGCGCCCATGATCTGGTAAATCGGCTTGGTATACCGCCTCGACAGAAAGATCGAAACGATGATCCCTATGGAAAATACAAGGAGGGTGGTAAAGAGCCGTCCGAGATAATGGGACTGGATCAGTTTTTCATAATCATCGAACACCATGCTGATATGGGCATAGCCCTGCGGTTCTCCGTCCACCACGATCGGGACCAGGATATCGTACGCCTTCCGGGTCGGAGAGGGAACCTGTTCACCCAGCTTGGCGGTGAAAAGTATATCTTTCCGTTTCGGATCGATTTTAGACCCTATCCGTTTGGGATTGGAGCTCGCGATGACCTCCTTTTCATTGCTGACGATATTGATCTCCTTGACGCCGCTCTTCTCCAGCCGCTTGACATAATCCTGGAGTTTCCCTTCGCGGGTATGCTCGGCGCTGGTCAGCTCTTCCACGCTGACCGATATGGCGCTTGAAAGCGAGTTGACATCTTCCTGCACTTCCTTGACCAGGGCCTTCTCCGTCCTGGCGTAAAGATAGAAAGAGGCTCCCAGCGATAGAATCGAGAGAACCAGCATAATCAGGACCAGCCGTCCGGTCAGCGTCAGTCTTATCCTC
>DATNMI010000305.1:0-7874 GCA_035602375.1 Nitrospiria bacterium
CTTTGTCCCGGTCAGGCGATCATAGGCGATCCGGTTTAATTCAATGACCTGGAAATCTTTTTCTCCTACAATCAAAAGGGTCGGGGCTTTGACCGAAGGCAAGAACTGCAACGCCATGTCCGGGCGTCCGCCGCGGGAAACAATCGCTTTCACTTCTCCCGGAAGGGTGGCCGCCGCTTCGAGGGCGGCTGCAGCACCTGTGCTGGCACCGAAATAGCCGATTGAAAAATGTTTGGGGCTTAGTTCTGCAATTAGCCAACGGGTCGTTCCGGCCAGTCGTTCCGTCAAGAGCGGGATATTAAAACGGGTGCTGTAGTCCCTGTCTTCTCTTTCCGTCAAGAGGTCGAACAGAAACGTTCCGATCCCGGCTTGACGAAGAACGTCGGCCACGTAATTATTTCTGGGACTAAGACGACTGCTTCCGCTGCCATGCGCAAAAAGAACGAGCCCTTCGGCGCCTTCGGGTATTCCCAGGATGCCTTCAAGCGAAACATCGGCCAATTGAATGGTCACAACATTTTTAGTATTCTTTTTTGTCAGGGAAGGTTTCATTTCAATACATCCCGCCCATTTCATCGCCCATACCGGATGGACTAAAGGTTGCCTTTTCCTTTTCTGGAATTTCCACGATCAGAACTTCGGTGGTTAACATCAGGCCGGAGACGCTCGCCGCGTTTTGCAGTGCGGTTCGGGTCACTTTGGAGGGATCAATAATTCCGGCCTCTACCATATCGCCGTATTGTCCAGAGGCGGCATTAAAGCCATAGTTCCCTTTTCCATTCTTGACATTTTCGACGACCATGGATTTTTCATAGCCGGCGTTTTCAGCGATCTGACGGATGGGTCCCTCAAGCGCTCTCCTGATAATATCCACGCCCAATTGCTGGTCTCCGTCAAGTTTCAATTTGTGGAGCGCAGGCAGGCACCTGAGATACGCCACGCCTCCGCCAGGTACAATTCCCTCTTCCACAGCCGCTTTTGTGGCATGAAGCGCGTCTTCTACCCTTGCTTTCTTTTCTTTCATTTCCGTTTCAGTCGTGGCCCCGACTTTAAGAACGGCAACGCCGCCAACGAGTTTAGCGAGGCGTTCCTGAAGCTTTTCACGGTCATAATCGGAGGTGGTCTCCTCAATCTGGGCTTTTATCTGCTTGACACGGGCCTTAATCATCGCGGGATCACCCGCGCCTTCCATAAGTGTGGTGTCGTCCTTTGTGATGGCAATCCGTTTTGCCCTGCCGAGATCGGACGTTTTGACGTTTTCGAGTTTCAATCCAAGCTCTTCCGATATTACCTTTCCTCCCGTAATGACGGCAATATCCTCCAGCATCGCCTTACTCCGCTCTCCAAATCCTGGTGATTTAACGGCCGCGCATTTGAGGCTCCCTCTTAATTTATTGATCACAAGGGTCGCCAGGGCTTCCCCTTCCACATCTTCCGCGATGATCAGGAAGGGCTTCCCCATCTGGGCAATCTGTTCAAGTATTGGAACCAGATTGCCCATGGCGCTGACTTTCTTATCATGAATGAGGACAAACGCATCTTCAAGGACGGCCTCCATCCTGTCCAGGTCGGTTACAAAATAGGAGGAGAGGTATCCCCGGTCAAACTGCATGCCTTCCACGACCTCAAGAGATGTCGTCATGCTCTTGGCTTCTTCAACGGTAATGACCCCGTCTTTTCCCACTTTTTCCATCGCATCTGAAATTAAATCTCCGATTGTTTTGTCGTTATTAGCCGAGATGGTTCCGATCTGGGAGATCTCTTTTTTGTTCTGGCATGGCTTGCTTAATTTTTTGAGCTCTTCTACGATCAGCGCGACGGCCTGATTGATCCCCCGTTTAATTTCCATACTGTTTGCGCCCGCAGCCGTATACTTGAGCCCGTCGCTAAAGATGGCCTGGGCCAGGACTGTCGCGGTAGTGGTGCCGTCCCCGGCGACATCGCTTGTTTTACTGGCCACCTCTTTAACCAGCTGGGCCCCCATATTTTCAAACGGATCCTTCAAGTCAATCGATTTGGCCACTGTCACGCCATCGTTGCATATCACAGGAGCGCCGTATTTTTTTTCGATCATGACCGTTCTTCCACCGGGACCAAGGGTTGCCTTGACGGCGTTGGTTAGCTGATCGACTCCGCGTAAAATCAAGGACCGAGCCGGTTCCCCAAAAAGTATCTGTTTCGCCATGACCAGTTCTCCTTCCCGAATTGTTTTAGATCCCGGATTCCTGACTCCTGTATTCATGCTAACAAAGTCTGAAATCAGGAATCAATAAAATCTAATAAAAGTATATCCAGAAATAGTTGAAAATGGTATCAGCAGGGGAGTAGAGTGAACATCTGCGGTGAGCGCAATCGGCATATAAAGGATACCGGTTAGGGGGAGATAAACTTAGAAAAAGAAAAGAGATCAAGATTAAAGTTGAATAACATGAATCCCGAATAATGACAGTGGTGCGAGTGACCGATACTCTGCCCGCTGGTAACTAAACGGACAAGGGAGCCTTCCCTGGCGTTCACGTCTTGCAAACCAGGGCAATAAAGAGCGCCTATTTAATTAAGATGAACCTCTGGCCACCGGGTATGGAACGGTATCACGGTCATTATTTTATCTTATAAAATCGGCGCATTTTCCATCCGTTATTACTTTTTCAATTTATTGATTCCAAAAAGGCCTAGAATTGACCTTTCAAAAAACGGCTCCGACATGCCCATCTTCATTTTCGTCAGGAAATATTTTTCCAGCGCGATCTTGGCCAGGTGGACCCATTTGCCTTTTTTGATCCAGGTCCGGTTGCGGGGAGCCATTTGCGGCATCGCCACAAAAGCGATTCCGGTGTCTCCCATATCGGCAAGGCAGATGGCATTCCAGGTCGCAGTATCCCGCTTTGGATTGCTTTCAATATCGGCTTTGATATTATGCACCGCCGCCGCAACCATCGACTCGATCATATAACCTGTTTTTGGTGCGCCCGTCGGAATCGGAGTGGCTTCTACCGGGGGAATCGCCACGCAAACCCCGACGGCATAGATATTTTTGTAGGTTGGATTGGCCTGATAGGGGTCAATGTTCACAAATCCCTTGGGATTGCACAATCCGGCTGTTTTAGCCACGGCGTCAACACCCGCAAACGGGGGGATAAACATCGCATATTTAAACGGCAGTTCCTGTCCGCCCTCCAGAACCATCATCCCCGGTTTCACTTCTTTAATTGAAGCATTGGTAACGGTTTTAATATCGTAGTCGGCAAACTCGTCTTCCATGAGACTGCGCGATCTCCCCACCCCCGCCAGACCCAGATGTCCAATATAGGGCTCAGGAGTGACAAAAGTGATTGGAACTTTAGACCGTATCCCCCGCTTCTTGAGATCTGTGGCAAGAATAAAGGCCATCTCGTAGGCGGGCCCGAAGCAGGAAGCCCCCTGGCCCGCGCCTAAAAGAATCGGACCCGGATTCTTCAGAAACTCCTGGTAGGCCTCCCATGCCTTTTCGGCATGACCGACCGTACAGATCGATTGGGTGTATGCTTCAGGTCCCAGACCGGGAATGGCGGCAAAATTCAATTTCGGACCGGTTGCGATAATAAGGTAATCGTAAGAAACCATTCCTTTTGCGGTCTTGATCTGATTTTGTTTGGGGTCAATCTCCTCCGCGCCAGAATCCCAGAACTCGATCCCTTTTTTCCGGAGTACAGGGGCCAGGGAGAATGAGATATCCTCCCGTTTCCTCAAGCCTACAGCGACCCAGGGATTGGAGGGGACAAAATGAAAAAAATCAACATTGGATATAACGGTTACTGAATGCTCTTTTCCGAGAAGCTTCCTGCATTCAAAAGCCGCCGGGAGACCGCCAATCGATGCGCCAAGAATTACGATGCGTGCCATATTTTCCTCCTAAATATTGTAATGGATTAAAACCGGTTGGGATTCTTCCAACTTTTTCGTTTTGTAATAAGAGAAATCTATTGTATAACAATTAATCATCCCGATTAAAGAAAGTAATTCATCTCCGATTCAGGGAATTTAACATGACGCGGAAATTTTTCCACCTTCTTGTTTCTGTTTTATTTATCTCTATCCTTTTCCCTGGCTCAGCTGCCGCCGGAAAGAGATGTCTTCCGGCGGAAACCGGCGGGGAGGAATCTCGCGTTCGCCCCAAAACAGTTCCAAAGAAGTTTGAGGCTATGGATGTAAATCAATTCCTCCAGGCATTGACGCCAAATCTGAAAACTTCAAAATACCGGAAGTTTTTCTCTCCCGCCCAGAACGAATATCTTGAAAAAAATGAGAACAGAGCCATTACCCTTGAAGGGTTTCTACTCGATTTTTCACAGGAAATGGAAGCCGAGGTTCCCTGCAAATCTCCGGCTAAAAAGGAGTTGCGTCTTTGGGTTGGAGCGGGACCGGTTCAGGCCAAATCTTACGCGGTTTTGGTCGAGCTTCCGATCCATTCAAAGGATAAACAGGACAGAGCGAAACTCGGGCGGCTTCAAGTGGCCTTGAAGCGTAATACTAAAATCAAGATTTCCGGGTGGGTCCTTTATAATCCGGAAAATCCGGACCAGTATGGAAGGATTAGAGGAACCCTTTGGGAGATCTCTCCCATCACACGAATTGAAATATGGGAAAATGGTAAATGGAAAGAATTATAAATCAGCGGTCTGGACGTGAAATACCGGAACACGGGAATGAAAAATTTGACAAAATAACGGCATGGGGTATTCTTTAATTAGGTAGAAGAATCCTTTTCATCAAATGAGGTTTCATGATGTATACGCGACGAAAATTCATTCGATTTCCTGTCTCCGGTTCTGCCAGGGTAAAAGTTCCAGAAATGAAGTTTTCATTTCAAGGTGAGCTCGAAAAATTGTCCCACGGAGGCGTGGGAATCAGTACCGGGGTCAAGGTCAAAACAGGAACGCCGGTCGCCCTTGAAATTCAGGTTAGCATGGGATCGGATTCGCCGGAAACATCTATTACAGGCGTCGTTAGGAGTTTTTCAAGTCTGGGAGAAACAGGGCTGTTAGGAATCCAGTTTGACCGGACGATAGATTCTGATAAGGAGCCGCACATTTATCAATTCTTATCGGCTCTTGAAAAGGAACTTATTACGGAATGTCGCTGGATTGAGTGATCGCGGTCACAGGATAATGTAAAAATAGTTTTCTCTGGATGAGGTTTTACAATGTATTCGCGACGACAGTTCCTTCGATTTCGGGTTGCCGGCACCGCTACGGTAAAAGTTCCTGAAACGAATTTAGCGCTTCAAGGGGTCATTGAGAAATTGTCCAGAGGCGGTATCGGGGTCTATACCGAAATCGAGATCAAAATGGAGACGTCCGTCGCTCTTGAATTCCAGGTCAGCATCGGGGCGGGTTCGTCGAAAACATCAATTACAGGCATCGTCAAGAATTTTGCGATAAGGGAAGGAAAGAGCATATTAGGAATCGAGTTTGACAGGGAGATTAATTCTAAAAACGAGCCTGAAATTTTTAAATGCCTGTCAGAACTGGAAGTCGACCTTATAATGGAATCTCGCTGGATTGAGTGATCCCAGCGCTAAAATCCCGCCTGACATTCAATCCTCAATTTTAATCTAGGTTTTACTCTCTTCAGGGCGGGCCATGATATTAGGGAAAGTTGTGGCCAGAAATACAATCATAATGGCCGGAGTAAACAATATCGCCGGCCAAATTCCAAAAATGTCGTAAATAAACGCCCCCGGCGCCCATAGCGTGATAGAATTCAGAACTGCCTGAGGTTTTTAGATAGCCAAAAGGAGGTTAGCTCAGGACCACATCGGCTTCGATTTCTACCAGAATCTCGGCGCCGATTAACCGGCTGACCTCCACCATGCTGGTGGCAGGCCTAATTTCATGGAACACCTCGCCATGGGCTTTTCCGATCTTTTCCCAATCGTCAATGTTTTTGACGAATATTCGGGTTCGGACGACATCCTTCAAACCGGCCCCTGCGGATTGCAGAGCCGATTCGATGTTTTTCAGGATCTGCACGGTCTGGGCGTATGAATCACCAATGCCCACGAGTTTTCCTGACTTGTCTGTGGCCGTTGTTCCAGAAACAAAGATAAGATTCCCAATTTTAACCGCCCTGGAATAACCGATTATTGGTTCCCATTTGGTGCCAGTCGATATATTTTTTCTCTCCAAAGATTCTCTCCCGGTATAAAAATTAGGTTGTTCCGTTTTGGATGATCAATTTGAACAGAGGGATAAAAAAGATGGGCTGTCACAGGATCGAACTGTGGACCCGCTGATTAAGAGTTTTATTTAAACCCTTCCCGCGCCTACAACTTCTTTACTTTTCATTACTTTTCCCCTTGATATTACTTATATTTCTCTATATCCTAGTCAGCGGGTATACCGGTGTTTTTTGCTCCAACCGCCTACAAAACGCCTACACGGGTTTTTTAACCTTTTTAGTCAGTGGGAGGCGGTGAGACAGATCAGACGAGGGACATTTTTTAAAAAGTCGTGGACCCGCTGATAATGCCTACAAATCGGAGCCGCTGATGGACCCGCTGACGGTCCGCTGATAAACGCCTACAACTGGGCATGAGTCTACATCAAATCTACAACCCAAGGCAAGGAGGCATACTTTGAAGCTGACCCAAAGATTTTTAGAGAAAGCCGATTTCGCGACCGAAGGGCAGATATTGCTCCGGGATGATGAAACAACTGGCTTCGGGGTCCGGATAACCAAAACCAAAAAGACCTTTATTTTTGAAAAGAGGATGGATGGGAAGAACCGGCGTATTTCCCTCGGAGAATTTTCTGAAGCCCTGAAAGTCGAGGACGCGCGAAAGAAAGCGGTCGAACACCTGGACACCCTGAATAAAGGGGAGAATCCGGCCGACAAGATCATCAGCAGAAAGAAGGAGCCGACCTTCTCTGAGTTTTTTGAACTCTACCTGGAGCGGTACGCCAAGCCCTTTAAAAAGACCTGGATACTCGACCAGAGGGCCAAGAACCTTTATTGCGGAGACATCGCCGGGATTAAGCTGACCAATATCACCCGCGAGCGGATGGCCGTTTTACATCAGCACGTCGGAAAGAATAATGGCGTCTATGTCGCCAACCGGCTGGTGGCCTTACTTCGGAAGGTGTTCAATGTCGCTAGAGACTGGGGCTATTTAAGAGAGACGGCAATCAACCCGGCAACCCGGATCAGATTCTTTAAAGAAGTGAAGCGAGACCGGTTCCTTACGCCGGACGAGTTAAAGCGTTTCTTTAAGGCGCTGGCGAAGGAAAAAAGCCCTTATTGGAGGGCGTTCTTTTCCCTCTCCCTTCTTTTGGGATCTCGGCGAAGCGAACTCCTGGGCGCAAGGTGGCTAGATTTTGACTTTAAGGAAAGGCTATGGAGAATCCCAGACACGAAACAGGGGAAGCCTCATATCATCCCCCTCCCAGGCGCGGCAGTTGACATCCTTAAAACAATTCCAAGATTAAAGAATTCTCCCTTCGTATTCCCCGGAACAGGGGAGAGCGGCCACTTAAAAGAACCAAAAAAGGTATGGGCAGACTTAATTGAACGGGCCAAGCTGACGGATATCCGACCGCACGATCTAAGGCGGACCTTGGGCTCCTGGCTGGCCGCTGAAGGGGCGAGCCTGATCTTGATCGGCAAGACCCTCGGACACTCCCAAGCCTCAACGACAGCCGTTTATGCGAGGCTGAATCACGATCCCGTCCGGGAGGCCCTCGAAGCGAATTCCCGCAAGATGATTGAAATAGCGAATGCAGAAGAAACGGAGGAGGAAACCGAAAATGCCTAAAAAAAAGAAACCTCCCACCGATAAATGCGAAGCAGAAGGTCGAATTTTCTACCGATTCGACCGGAACACTTATCCAGGCTCA
>DATNMI010000024.1:0-1091 GCA_035602375.1 Nitrospiria bacterium
AGATTCTCTCCAGGACATGGAAGAGCTCTTTTCAGGAATTCCGCTCGATACCGTCAGCACTTCAATGACCATCAACGGTCCCGCGATTATCCTTTTCGCAATGTATATTGCCGCCGCCGAACGGCAGGGGGTTCCGCCCGATAAACTGCGGGGGACTCTCCAAAACGATATTCTCAAGGAGTTCATCGCCCAAAAGGAGTGGATCTGCCCTCCGGGACCGTCGTTGAAACTCGTCAATGACGTGATCCGGTATTGCGTGGAAGAGGCCCCTCTTTTTCATCCGGTCAGCATCAGCGGATACCATATTCGGGAGGCAGGATCTTCCGCAGTTCAGGAGCTGGCCTTTACTCTTTATGATGGCCTGACTTACGCCGAGTCCGCGGTGAAGTCAGGGCTCTCCTTTGATCAGTTCGGACCGAGACTCTCATTTTTCTTCAATGCGCACAACGACCTTTTCGAGGAGATTGCCAAGTTTCGGGCCGCCCGGCGGCTCTGGGCAAGAGAAATTCGGAGAAAGTACCGGCCTCGAAACCCCGCCTCCCTGATGCTCCGGTTCCATACCCAGACGGCCGGATGCACCCTGACCGCGCAACAGCCGATAAACAACGTGGTCCGGGTGGCGATCCAGGCTCTGGCGGCCGTACTCGGCGGCACCCAGTCGCTTCATACCAACTCCATGGATGAAACGCTTGCCCTCCCCTCAGAAGAAGCCGTCAAGATCGCCCTTAGAACTCAGCAGATTATCGCGCATGAAACCGGAATTCCGGCTTCGGCAGACCCGCTGGGAGGTTCGTACTACCTTGAATCGCTGACCAACCGGATGGAAAAAGAAGCTCTGGCCTATTTTAGAAAACTTGACCGCATGGGAGGAATGGTCGCCGCGATTGAAACGGGTTACCCTCAAAGAGAGATCCACCGCACCGCCATGCGCTATCAGGAAGAAGCCGACAGGGGCGACCTGAAGACGGTCGGAGTCAACATTTATGCTGAAGAGGAAAAGGGCCGGATCGAGACACTGAAAATCAGCCAAAAGGTCGAGACCGGCCAGGTCCGGAAACTCAGGAGCCTCCGCCGGTCCCGGAACCGGTCCA
>DATNMI010000036.1:0-4597 GCA_035602375.1 Nitrospiria bacterium
GTCACGAGCGATGGGAGCTTTTCGGCCCATTTTGAGCATACAATATCGATAACCGACAACGGTCCCGTCGTTTTAACTTCTTTTAAGAAAGAAATTTAAAATGGCGAAAGAAGATGTAATCGAGGTTCAGGGGGTGATACAGGAAACGTTGCCGAACGCCATGTTCAGGGTAGAACTGGAAAACGGCCACAAAGTCCTGGCCCATATTTCCGGAAAAATGAGAATGCACTATATTAAAATACTTCCGGGAGACAAGGTGACATTGGAGCTTTCACCCTATGACCTTACCCGGGGAAGGATCACTTACCGATTCACGAAATAAATCAGTTTCAACACAGCGTGTTGAAACGGGAGTCTCTCTTGAATCAAGAAATCTGTTTGGAGGTTGAAGGAAAATGAAAGTCCGGTCTTCGGTAAAAATGATCTGCTCGAAGTGCAAAGTGATCAAGCGCAAGGGAGTTATTCGCGTGATCTGTGAAAATCCCCGCCATAAACAGCGGCAAGGATAAGAATTCATCATCAGAAAGGGAATGAAAATTGGCTAGAATTTCTGGAATCGATCTACCCAGAGACAAAAGAGTCGAGGTTGGTCTAACCTATATCTACGGTATTGGGCCTGCCTCTGCCCGGGCAATTCTTAAAAGTGCCGGGGTGAGTCCTGATACGCGGGTTAAGGATCTGAAAGACGACGATGTCATCAAGATCAGGGAAGCTATCGACAAGGAGTACAAGGTCGAAGGCGACCTTCGCCGCGAAGTATCGATGAACATCAAACGGTTAATGGATATCGGGTGTTACCGCGGATTGCGGCATCGGAGAGGACTTCCCGTCAGAGGCCAGAGGACAAAAACAAATGCTAGGACCCGTAAAGGGAAAAAGAAGCATGCCGTAGGTTTGAAATTAAAAAAGGAAGGCAAGTAGTTTAATTTCTGGAACAGGATAGGATCTTGAAATGATAAAAAAAGGGGCAAAGAAGAAAGAAAAACGGATTGTTCAAAGCGGCGTTGCCCATGTGCAGGCCACTTTCAACAACACGATTATTACAATTACCGACATGGGTGGAAATGTCCTGGTCTGGATGACCTCCGGGGGCCAGGGATTCAAGGGTTCCAGGAAGAGTACTCCCTTTGCCGCGCAGAAAGCGGCTGAAGTAGCCGCGAAGAAAGCAATGGAACAGGGAATGAAGCAGGTTGACGTTTATGTCAAAGGGCCGGGTTCCGGACGGGAATCGGCCATCCGGTCTCTTCAGGGCGCCGGATTGAAAATCAATATGATCAAGGATGTGACTCCGATTCCGCACAACGGATGCAGGCCACCTAAACGGAGAAGAGTCTAAATTCATTATAAGCAAAAGTAGAAGCAGCGGCGCCTTCTTCTCAAGAGGGAGGAAGGGGCTGGTTTTACGAGGGGGAAAATTTGGCGAGATATACCGATTCTGTCTGCCGGCAATGCCGGCGTGAAGGAACAAAACTTTTTTTAAAGGGTTCCAGGTGTTTGACTGATAAATGCGCGATCGACCGGAGGGCTTATCCTCCCGGTCAGCACGGACAGGCCAGGCCGAGAGCTTCCGAGTACCGGGTGCAGCTCCGTGAAAAACAGAAGCTTAAGCGAATTTACGGATTGATGGAACAGCAGTTCCGAAACTATTTCAAGAAAGCCGAACAGAAGACCGGGATTACCGGGGAAATTCTCCTTCAGTTTCTTGAACGCAGGCTTGATAATGCGGTTTTCAGGATGGGTTTTGCTTCTTCCCGGCGGCAGGCACGCCAGCTGGTGGGGCATAAACACATTCTGGTAAACGGAAAGTCGGTTGATATTCCTTCCTTTCTGGTTAAAGCAGGCGACCAGATCGAAGTAAAGGAAAAGAGCCGGGCGATACCGGTGGTATTGGGCGCAATTGAGGTCGTGGAAGCAATAGGAATACCCTCCTGGATCGAACTGGATAAAGCTAATTTCCGGGGAACAGTGAAGCAACTTCCCGGAAAGGAAGATATTTCACTTCCAGTCAATGAACAACTGGTGGTTGAGCTTTATTCAAGGTAATTTTTTGCGGAGTTAAATGAGGGGGAGAGATGATAATTAGAACGAAAGATTTCCAGATACCCAAGAAACTGGTTTTTGAGCAGGAGACGTTAACGCCGACCTATGGAAAGTTTTACGCCGAACCGTTTGAAAGAGGTTACGGCACGACCATAGGAAACTCCCTTCGCAGAATTCTGTTGTCTTCCATCGCGGGAGCGGCGGTGACCACTGTAAAGATTGAAGGCGTGCTTCACGAATTTTCCAGCCTGACGGGAGTCAAGGAAGATGTGACGGATATTATCCTTAATCTTAAAAACCTTCGTCTTAAACTCCATACCGATAAGCCGAAGGCGATTCATATCAAGAAAAAAGGCGCAGGTGTCGTAACCGCGAAGGAGATCATCCATGATTCAGAGGTGGAGGTTCTGACGCCGGATCTGCATATTGCCACGCTTGACAGGGACGCCAATCTCGATATGGAAATTACCGTAAAGATGGGGCGGGGGTATGTTCCCGCGGACCGGAATAAGGAAGAGGGAATGCCGATCGGCGTGATACCTGTCGATTCCATTTTCACGCCCGTTCACAAGGTCAATTTCCACGTTGAGAATGCCCGCGTTGGAAGAATTACCGATTATGACAAACTCATTCTCGAAATCTGGACCGACGGAAGCGTTATTCCTGCCGACGCTCTCGCGTTTGCCGCCAAAATTCTTAAAGATCATCTGACGATTTTTATTAATTTTGAGGAAAAGGAAGATGTCCTTGAGGACCAAACCGAAGAGCAGAAACAAGAAGTGAATAAAAATCTCCTCAAAAGCGTCAATGAGCTTGAGCTTTCTGTTCGGGCGGCCAATTGTCTTAAAAACGCCGATATCAAGTCCATTCTTGAGCTGGTGCAGAAGACAGAAAACGAAATGTTGAAAACAAAGAACTTTGGCAGAAAGTCCCTGAACGAAATCAAGGAAATTCTTGAAGAAATGGGGCTTTCCCTTGGGATGAAGCTTCCCCCGGAAGTTTTTACCATGGTAAAAGAGGAACAGAAATCTTAAATCAAGGAATGAAGAACTATGCGGCATAAATGCGCAGGACGACAATTCGGAAGAAATTCCGGCCATCGTAAGGCCCTCTTTAGAAGTTTGGTCACTTCCTTTTTCGCTCACGAACGGATCGAAACCACAGAGGCAAAAGCGAAAGAAATTCAGTCCATGACGGAGCAGATGATAACGTTGGGCAAGAAGGGAGACCTTCATGCCAGGCGGCAGGCGCTCTCCTTTATCCGGGATAAGGACGTGGTCGCCCGGCTTTTCAAGGACATTGCTCCCAGGTTTTCTTCTCGAGCGGGCGGATATACGCGAGTCGTCAAAACACGAAGACGTCTTGGTGACGGCGCTGAAATGGCTATTATAGAATTGATCGACTACAAGATCCCGAAGAAGGAAGAGAAAGCACATACCCCTGAGACCAAAGAGGCTGACTCGCACGCCCATTAGTTCGATAGATCGGGGGGCCTTCGCGAAACTAGCTCAAAGCCCCCCCGTGCCCCCGCGTTCCGCACTGGCAAAGCCAGATGCTTCACTTTACCTGCCGGCGACTGGATCCAGTCGCCGGCTTTGTTTCTACCTCCTCCAGGCAGCAGTTTCAATCCAGAACGTTAAGTCCTTTTAAAAAAATCCCCAAAAGTATTGAATTCCTGATAGAATTAGGTTGTTTACGCGAGATATCCGTTTGCATGTACAAGGAAAAATGTCCGTTCGTGTTTTAAAAATTGGCCGCAAGAAACTTAGGCTGGCCTTGCTCGCCGGTATTCTGATCATGTTGTCATTTCTCATTCTCCTGGTCATTTTCGGTGTTCGCAGGAAAAATTATCCGTTGATGGTTCCTGAAGCTCTAAAAAAAGCGGACGTCCATATTAATGATTTTTCGTTTTTTCAGACCCAGGGGCAAAGGCGGGAGTGGGAATTGACTGCCGCCAAAGCCGAGCTGTTTGAAAGCGAAAAGAGAGCGATGCTCGAAAACGTCAATATTGTCATTCATGGGGAATCCGGTCTGGAGATAACGTTTCATGGAGACGAGGGGATCGTTAATACAGAGCGAAAAAACTTTCATGTTCAAAATAACGATTTTCCCATGACGATCATGATGAGCAACGGCTACGAAATTGAATTGATGGCGGCTGATTGGGACAATGAAAAAAAAGAACTCCGATCAGAGTCCTCAATTAAAATTCATGGCGTCTCCTGGGATATTCGCGGAACTGGTTTTGTTTATAAAACCAGGACTCAAGAATTTATTGTTAAAAAAGATATAACTGCCCAGTTCGGCTTATTATCGGAAGCGCAATGAATAACATCAGAAATTCTCTCTTGATTTTCATGTTCACGTTATTGTTCTTTTTTTCTTCCGGGTCAATGGGTTGGGCCGATCCCCCTTCCAATTTGGAAGAAAAAGAGATAAAATTAAACAAACCGGTAATGGTGACGTCGCGGAAAATGACTTGGAGCCACACCAGCCAAACCATGTTGTTTGAAGGAGAGGTTAAAGTCGTTAAGGGCGACATGGTTTTAACTTCAGA
>DATNMI010000313.1:0-3692 GCA_035602375.1 Nitrospiria bacterium
CCTCCTCCTGTTCCCCTGGTTCAGGCGGCTCCGCCGCCGCAGCCTGAAATGCAGATCTTAAGGAATTCGGATACAGCGGCAGGAGGTTCAGCCCAGCCGTCAGATGCCGGCACATCGGTCCTCGGCACGGAGGATTTTTCAATGCAAGGGGCAAGTCTATTGGACGCCCTCGCCAAGGAAGAGAGCCCCAATATTCCGGCGGCAACATCCCAACCTGGTTTTACCGAAGGCAGTGATGACCTAACGGAGCTACAAGTTAAGGAAAAGCTTGCCGAAGGAGAATTTTATTCACAACAGGGTCTCCTTGGAGAAGCGAGAATCATCTATGAGACCGTCCTGAAGTTTAATCCGGAACATCCTCTTGCAAAAGCCAAATTGCAGCGGATTTTAAGCGAAATGGGAGAAAGCGTCGAGGCAATCGCTCCTTCCGGTAATATGGACTTTGGTTTGGCAAATGAGATTCTGGCGGACGAGAGTCTTTCTTCATCGGATCTTGGGTTTCCCGATGAGCTGGCGTCGTCGCCATCCGCCGTTGAACCGGGGAAAGTGCGTTTAAAGACCACCATTCTGGACAAAACGGAAGGGACCGATTTTGTCAATCTCGCAGGAGAACTCGAGGATCAGTTTAAGGAAGATGCTGCCGTCGCGTCGGAAGGAGACGTTCAGGAGGAGGATTTTGGAAGAATAATCAAGGAATTTCAAAAAGGAATCCAGAACAGTATCAGCGAGAAAGATTATGAAACCCATTTCGACCTTGGGATTGCTTATAAGGAAATGGGTTTAAGAAACGAGGCTATCGGCGAGTTTCAGTTTTCTGTAAAAGGAGGAGGAAGGGTGGTTGATTCGGCGATCATGCTTTCTCAATGTTATCTGGAGGCGGGACTTTCAAAAATCGCGATCGAACAACTCCAGAAAATCGTTCAATCACCCCAATTAACGAAGGACCAGACTCACAGTTTAAAATATGAGATGGGATGCCTGTTTGAAAAGGAAGGGCGAAATGATGAAGCGACGGAAATCTTTGGCGATATTCTTAAGGAGAACGTCAGTTACAGGGACGTCTCAAAGAAAATAGCAAAACTTCGGGATGTCCCTGCGCGGAAATCCTGATACTTCTGCATAACCTCCCTTTTTTATTCATTTTTTACCCTTCCAGGGCTTGATTACGACCCTAGTTTTCATTATAATCAAACTGCCGGTTTAGCCAGAGGCATGTGCGGGTGTAGCTCAGCTGGTAGAGTACAAGCTTCCCAAGCTTGGTGTCGCGGGTTCAAATCCCGTCACCCGCTTAAATATCTCGGGCAAATGGCGGTCATTATTCTTCTCATGCGCGGTTTGACTTTAGGACGGCCGCCCGGTGGATTCGTTCAATAACGGGAAACCCCATGATCAAGAGCATGACGGGATATGGTAAGACCGGTTTACAAATAGGCGATTTCCGCCTAGATGTTGAAGTGAAGTCGGTGAATCATCGGTATTCCGAGATTACTTTCCAGAGTTTCCCGGTTGATTTCAGGCCTCTGGAAGCTAAGATCAGGAAAAGAATCTCCTCCAGGTTTGCCAGAGGGCATTTTTATCTCAGTTTCAACCTGGTTACCAGGACTTTTGAAAAGGGAACGACGGACGCATTCTTTGATATTGAGTCTGCCGGGGCGTTTTATCAGGCGTTGCAGGCTTTAAAGGAGAGATTTCACCTGTCCGAAGAGGTTAATTTATCTCATCTTTTGATGTTTTCAGAAAAGTTTGTTCAAAAGACACCGAAAATAAATATCTCTGAAATTGAAAGCCATTTCGACGTAATTCTTGATGCCGCTCTGGATGATCTGGAGAAAATGAGGCGCGCGGAAGGAGCGATTCTTTCCGATAATCTGGTGATGCATCTGGGATTAATTCGCGAAAGACTCCGGGATGTAGAAGATAAGAAGGCATTATTTCTCGAGAATTATCGGAACCGCCTTTTAAAAAAGCTTGAAGAGCTCCGGCTCGATTCCGGCGTGGATCACCAACGCGTAACGCAGGAGATTGTTCTTACGGCGGATCGAATCGATATTAGCGAAGAGATGGCCAGGATGAGCAGCCATATCGACCAGTTTCAGAAGATGATTTACGGTCAGGAACCGGCGGGCAGGGGGATGGATTTTCTCTTGCAGGAAATGAACCGCGAGATTAATACAGTAGCTTCGAAGACCGGGGGAAGTTCAGCCACGGTTTCAATAAAGCAGGAAATTGAAATTCTTCGCGAGCAGGCGCAGAATATCGAGTAGCCGAAACGATCTGGAGGATAGAGGTTAATGCTAGAAAGTTCACCGCCAAGGGAAGGCCAGCTTTATGTTGTTTCCGCCCCTTCAGGAGCCGGCAAAACCAGTCTTTGCAAGAAGGTGGTGGCGCATGTCAGGAACATCCGGTATTCCGTTTCGTATACGACGCGTCATAAACGTCCGGGCGAAATCGACGGCGTTGATTATCAATTCGTCGAAAGCACCCAGTTCAGGGAAATGATTGAGAACAACGAGTTTCTCGAATACGCGGAGGTTCATGGGAATCTTTACGGAACTCCCCGGAATGGTATTTCTACTCTGATAAAACAGGGGCAGGATGTTCTTCTGGACATTGACGCTCAAGGGGCGATGCAACTCAAAAGGAAATATAAAGAGGGGGTCTATATCTATATCCTTCCCCCTTCTTTTGAAGTGCTTCGCGACAGATTATTGGCCCGGAAATCGGACAGTCCCGATGAAATATCCCGGCGTCTTAAGAAGGCCAGGGAGGAGATATGGAATTACCGGGAATATTATTATCTGGTCATCAACGATCAATTTGAAGAGGCGTTTGAAAACCTGAAAGCGATCATTCTGGCAGAAAGAACCAAGATGAAAAGGATGAATTTTTCCTGGATTGAAGAAACGTTTATTAAAACGAAGGAAGGAGTCTGATAAGTTGGATGTGATATCATTACCAATAGTTCTGGAGAGCAAAAAAATAGATAGCCGCCACAGGCTTGTCATTATGGCGGCGCAGCGGGCCAGGCAGATTATTGAAGCGCCGACAGCTCCGGTCGACACGCGGTACGATCAGGCCAGCACCATTGCCATAGAGGAGATCCTAGAAAACAAGGTAGCTTTCTTTGTAGGTAAAGATGCCCGGCAGGCGCAGAATGAAGCCAAAAGAATGCGGGAGGAGGAGATGAAAACCCAGGCAATGATGGCGAAAGAAGGGGAAATAGCCTCCGAGATCAAGAAAGACCTTTCCATTTTTGTGGACGATTCAAAAACAGCTGAACCGGAAGGAGATTAATCCGGTTTCCGAGAATGCTGACAGGCAAAAAAATTCTTCTGGGAATCACTGGAAGCATAGCCGCTTATAAGTCGGTGGCGCTTCTTCGAACCCTTCGGGCTGAAGGCGCCGAAGTGACGGTCGTAATGACCCCCTCGGCCCAAAAGTTTGTTGCCCCGCTGACATTTCAAGCCCTCTCCGGCAGAACAGTTTACACAGGTCTCTTTGTGCCAGGAGAGGAAATGGCGCATATTACGCTGGGAGAGGGCGCTGATCTGATTCTCGTGGCTCCCGCCACGGCCCACTTCCTCGCCAAACTCTATTCCGGGTTGGCCGATGATCTCCTTTCCGCGCTGATTCTTGCCTCATCTTCCCCCGTTTTGGTTGTCCCCGCTATGGATGGACAGATGTGGACAAAA
>DATNMI010000052.1:0-7652 GCA_035602375.1 Nitrospiria bacterium
CGATTCCGACAAAATGAATTCTCTGAATTTTTCTAAACATGGATCAGCCCTGTTCGCAGGCATTCCTCAATGATCGTTTCCGACGCTTCTTTTTTTTCAAGCGACCGCATCCGCGCCGCCATCGCGCTTCTCCTTTGCGGATCGTAGAGAATCGCCTCTACCCGCCCGGCCAGAACCTTTCCCGACAGATCCCTTTGCAGAATCACCTCGGCCGCCCCCATCTTTTTCAGGTAAAACGCGTTCTCCTCCTGATGGTTGTGCGCCGCCAGGGGGAAGGGGATCAGGAGCGCCGGTTTTCCGCAGGCGGTCAATTCCGCCAGCGTGGTGGCCCCGGCGCGGCAGATGACCAGATCAGCTTCCGCATAGGCCGTGCCCATATCAAAAATAAACGGCTCCACCCGCGCGGGGATGCCGAGACTCGCGTAGGCGGCGGTAACCCGTTCGAGATCTGCCGGGCCGGTCTGATGAATCCAGCGGAAGCCCTCTTTGCGGCCGATCAGCGGAAGCGCATCGATGACGGCGCTGTTAATGGCATGGGCCCCCTGGCTTCCGCCGAAAACCAGAATGACGTTCCCTTTTTCCATTTTCTCCCTCCCGGACCGGATCTCTTTCCGGACAGGGTTTCCGGAATGAAAAAACTTCTTCGGTGGAAAATGATCGCGGGAACCGTCAAACGCCCCGAATACTTTATGGACCAGGCGGCCCAGGACACGGTTCGTCAAACCGGGAATGACATTCTGCTCCAGAATGACTCTCCGGATTCCGAGCAACGAGGCGGTCAGAAGGACAGGTCCGGACGCATACCCCCCCACGCCGACCACCAGGTCGGGACGATAGCTTTTAAGAAATAAAAAACTCTGGAAAAGCCCGAGCGGAAACCGGAAGATCGATCGGACCCGGTCCGTCCATTTTTTTCCGACCAGCCCCTCGACGTCGATGGTTTTCAGCGGATAGCCCTCCCGGGGAAGAATTCTTGATTCAATTCCTTTTTTTGTACCAATAAAATAGATCTCTGAACCCGGAATCCGGGCCTGAATGGCCCTGGCCAGTGCAATTCCGGGATAGAGATGTCCCCCGGTCCCTCCGCCGGCGATCACAACCTTCACTGCCGCCACTCCCGGCCCTTCTGGGATTCCGCTCCCCTTGAAAGGTTGACGAGCAGTCCCACCGCCATCAGGTTCATCCAGAGGGAAGAACCGCCGAAACTAATAAAGGGGAGCGGAAGGCCCTTTGTGGGAAAGAGCCCCGTCACCACGCAAATATTGACAAATACCTGAATGAATATCAGACAGGTAATCCCGGAAGCCAGGTAAAAACGGAACGGGTCCTTCTCCCTGACAAATATCCGGACTCCCCGGAAAATCAGAACCAGAAAGAGGGCGAGGACGCCGAGCGTGCCGACCAGACCCAGCTCTTCCCCGATGACGGGAAAAATAAAATCGGTATACGGCTCGGGGAGGTAGAACATCTTCTGCCTGCTCCCGCCGAGGCCCGTGCCAAAAGGGCCGCCTCCGGCAAAGGCGAGATAGGATTGCACAATCTGGAATCCCTCCGCTCCCTGTTCCCGCCAGGGGTCCATGAAAGCGAGAATCCTCTGTCTTCTAAAGCCGACCATCAGATACCGGTATAGAAAAGGGAGGCCCAAAAGAATGAGCCAGCCAAGGTGTTTCAATTTTGCCCCGGCCTGAAAGATCAGGAGAAAAAAGACCGAAGCGGCGATGACTGCCGAACCAAGGTCCGGCTCCGCCAGGATCAGGCCGAGCATGACGGTAAGAATAAGGAGGGGAGGAAGAATCCCTTTTGAAAAATCCCCGATCTTCTCTTTTTTTCTGGCGATAAAATCCGCCAGGTAAAAGACCAGAACAAGTTTAGCGAACTCTGAAGGCTGTACGGAAAAACCCGCCAGCCGGATCCATCGTTTGGAGCCGTTGATCGTCCCGCCTGCGGAGGGCACAAGTACGGCGGCCATCGCCAGGAGCGTCAGCGCCAGAACAGGCCAGATCCATTTCCTGAGCTTCTGGAGGTCCACTCTGGAAAAATACCAGGCCAGCCCCCCTCCGAGAAGCGCGTAGAGCGCCTGCTTCCTCGCGAAATGCGCCGGGTCCCCGAACCGGCTCTCTGCGATCACCATGCTCGCGCTATAGATCATCACCACCCCTCCGGCGACCAGAAGAAATGAAATCATCCAGAGAAGCGGGTCCCCCGATTTGAGAGGCCTGGCATGCGCGTAGGGAGCCATCAGGAAAGCCTCCCCACCGCGTCTTTAAAACGGCGGCCGCGTTCTTCGTAATCCTTGAACATGTCATAACTGGAACAGGCCGGCGAAAGGAGAACGGTCTCTCCCTCCCGCGCGATGGAGAAAGCCATGCCTACAGCCTCGTCCAGGCTTGCGGCGTCATGGATCTCGGTTGCGCCATTCCACTCTTCGCGCATTCGGGGCGCCGCCTCTCCGATCAGGACCACAACCCGGACCTTTTTCCGGATCAGAGGGAGAAGGTCGAGAAATCCCCCTCCTTTTTCTCTTCCTCCCGCGATCAGAATCACCGGTGGATCTACCGCGTCGAGCGACCGGAGCACGGCCCCCGTATTCGTCCCTTTGGAGTCATTGATAAAGGCGATCCCCTTGACCGTTCTCACCTCTTCCAGCCGGTGTTCCAGCCCCTTGAACCGTCCCACCACTTTCTGGATAACGTCTCGGGATATTCCTCCAAGCGCTGCGAGGACGGACGCTGCGGCGATATTTTCAAGATTATGGCGCCCTTTCAATCGGCTTTTTTTAACGTCGCATAACAATGATTTCCTCCCGTCCAGATTCATGAATAGCTGGCCCCCCTCCACCCAGGCCCCCGCCTCCAGTTTCTCTGCCGTGGAAAACCAGATCAGACGGGAACGGAGCGATACCGGGTAATCCCGGATCAGCGGGTCGTCATGGTTCAGCACGGCAAAATCTTCCGCCGTCTGCTGTTCGAACATCCGGAATTTTGCGGCGGCGTATTCCTGAATTGAACCGTAACGGTCTCCATGATCAGGAGTCACATTCAGAATCGCGCCCGCATGGGGCCGAAAAACCTCTATGGTCTCAAGCTGAAAACTGGACAACTCCAGAACCACCGCCTCCCATCCGCCGGGAGGCTCCGAAATCGCCCCTTCAGAAGCCGGAACTCCCAGATTTCCTCCGGTAAAGGTCCGCTTGCCCGCTTCCCTGAAAATTTCTCCCAGCAGGGTGACGGTCGTGCTCTTCCCGTTTGTGCCGGTCACGGTGAAAAGCGTCCGCGGATCGAAAAACCTCGCGGCAAGCTCAAGCTCCCCGATGACCGGAATTCTATTCTTTTTTGCCTGAACCAGACCGGGATGTCCGGGAGAAATCCCGGGACTCGCGATAACCAGGGAAGCGGTTGTAAAATCTTTCTCATTCCAGTTTTTCCCCTTGAATGTCACCGAAAGCCCCTTTAATTCCCCGGGCATCTCCGACGGCGTTTTCCTGTCGTCTATGGCAACCGGGGTTGCCCCCTCCCGCAGAAGGAGGCGTACCGCGGAGAGCCCGCTTTTCCCCATTCCAAGTACCGTCACTTTTTTCCCTTTTAAATCCATTATCTCAGTTTTAAAGTGCTCAGGCTCAACAGGGCCAGGATGATCGCGATGATCCAGAACCGGATGACGACCTTGGATTCATGCCAGCCTTTCAACTCAAAGTGATGATGGATCGGGGACATCAGAAATACCCTCTTCCCTCTTGTCTTGTAGGAAATGACCTGGGTAATGACGGACAATGCCTCGATCACAAAGATTCCGCCCACCAGGATCAGGAGAAGCTCATGTTTTGAAACCACCGCGACGGTCGCCAGCGCCCCTCCGATCGGCAACGATCCGACATCGCCCATGAAGACGGAGGCGGGATAGGCGTTAAACCATAGAAAACCGAGACTGGCGCCGACAATCGCCCCGCAGAATACCGTTAATTCTCCCGACCCCTCAATGTAGGGGATCAGAAGATATTCGGCGAATTTTACATGACCGGACACATAGGCGACAAGCATATACGAGATGGCGGTCACCATGACAGGACCGATCGCGAGACCGTCGAGACCGTCGGTCAGGTTTACCGCGTTGGAGGCCCCCACAATGATAAATACCACAAAGGGCAGATAAAACCAGCCGAGACTCGGCATAAAATGTTTGAAAAAAGGAAAGCTGAGTTTTGGAGAGTACCCTGGAGAATGGTACAAGATCCAGGTAATAAGCACGGCGACCAGGATCTGAAGTCCGAACTTGTAGCGGGGCAGGAGCCCTTCCGATTTTTTCCGGACGACTTTCAGGTAATCGTCCAGAAACCCGATCAGTCCGAAACCGGCCATGGCGATCAGGACCATCCAGACATACCGGTTCTTGAGATCGGCCCAGAGAAGCGTCGAGACGATCACCGCCAGAAGAATCAGGAGTCCTCCCATCGTCGGCGTCCCCGACTTGGCCTGGTGGGATTGAGGGCCGGCAGAGCGGATCTGCTGGCCGATCTTCCAGCCTTTCAACACCCTGATCAGCCAGGGACCGAGAAGAAAACTGAGAATCAGGGCCGTAAGGATCGCGTAGACCGATCTGAAGGTGATATATCGAAATACGTTCAGGAAAGCGTAATGCGTATGAAGCGGGTACAAAAGAGAATATAGCATGGTCGATTATTCCTTCTTCAACAGATCCAGAACCTGTTCCATTTTCATTCCCCTGGAGCCTTTGATCAGAACCATGGTTTTCCTGGCTTCCAGGCTTTTTACCGCATCGGCGATTTCACGATGGCTCCCGCAGACAGCCGCGGAAGATACCGGAAATCCCGCTTCGGCCGCCCCCTCGAGAACCGTTTTCGCCTCCGGCCCGTAAAGAAAGAGCCGGTTAATCTTTTCCCTGGCCGCAATCTGGCCGAGACGACGGTGAAGGGCGGGAGAAGCAGCTCCCAGTTCCAGCATTCCGCCCAGGACTGCCGCCGTTTCACGCCCCTCATGCTTTCCCAAAGCGGAAAGCGTTTTAAGGGCCGCCTCCATGGAGGAAGGGTTGGCATTGTAGAAATCAGCCAGAATTTTCAATCCGCTTCCCAGCACGACGATCTCCGTCCGGTTTGGAACGGGAGTAAACGCGGCGAGAGCCGCTGTAATTTCTTCAGGAGGGATTCCCAGTTCCAGCCCCACGGCCGCGGCGGCCAGGGCGTTGGATCCGTTATGAATTCCGGGAACCGGCGCGGAAACCGGAAACCGGAGGCTCCCCCTCCGAACCTCCATACGGATCCCCCCTTCCGTTTCCTGAAACTTTTCTCCCCGGACATCCGCTTTTACCGAAAAACCGAAACTGACCCTTTTCCCCTTTTGTCTTTCAGCCAAAAGATCAAAATGGGGAGAGTCATGGTTTAAAACCGCCGTTCCATTCGCCAGAAAATCGAGAAGCTCCCCTTTTGCCCGGGCGACCCCTTCCAGACTTCCAAGGCCCTCAAGGTGAGACTCCCCGATATTGGTAATCACCCCGATGCCGGGGCGTGCGATTTCACAGAGGCGGGTCAACTCCCCGGGATGATTGATCCCCATCTCAAGAACAACGGCCTGAACGCCGGGGACGAGTTTCAAAAGCATCAGCGGAAGGCCGATATGGTTGTTCAGGTTCCCTTCCGTCTTCAGGATGCGGAATTTTCTGGCGAGAACCGCCGCGATCATTTCACGGGTCGTGGTCTTGCCGTTGCTTCCGGTGACGGCAATGACAGGCCCCGAAAATCTTTTCCGGACATGCGCGGCGAGGTCCTGAAGCGCCCGGAGCGTGTCGGACACCTCCACGCAGATCCCCGCCGGCATCGCGGACGACCCCTTTTCCATCAGGGCTCCCGCGGCCCCCGCCGATTCCGCCTGGGCGATAAAAAGGTGGCCGTCGAAACGGTCTCCCTTAAGCGGGATAAAAAGCGTACCCGGCTCCATCTTCCGGCTGTCCGTTCCAAAAAGTTCGATGATTGCCCCCGGATCGCCGCTGATCCGGCGTCCTCCGGTAACAGACGCGATCTCTTCAACGGTCAAACCAGGTTTCATGCGCCAAACCTCTCTCGAAGAAACGCGGCGGAGACTTTCTGGTCGCTGAATTCGATGGTGCGATCTCCCAAGATTTGAACCTCTTCATGCCCTTTACCCGCGATCAGGACAATATCTCCCGGTCCGGCCTCTTCGATCGCCGCCTGGATCGCTTCCCTCCGGTCGGCGATTCTTCTCAAGACCGTCTTTCTTCCCCCTGCAAACGGGAGAACGCCGGTTTCAATTTCATTGAGGATCGCCTCCGGGTCTTCCGACCGGGGATTGTCAGAGGTGAGAATCAGGAGATCGGCCATCTCCGAGGCGGCCCTCCCCATTTTGGGCCGTTTCCCCCGGTCCCGATCGCCCCCGCACCCGAACAGAACAATCAGCCGGCCCCTTTTGAGGACATTCAAGGTTTCAAGAATTTTCCTGAGCGCGTCATCAGTATGGGCATAATCTATAAAAACGGAGAAGGGATAGTTTCCCGGGACCCGTTCCAGCCTGCCCGGGACCTGGCCTGTTTTCTCCAGCGCTTCTTCGATAGCGGAAACCGGAATGCCGTGGCGAAGCGCGGCGCCCGCGGCGGCCATCAGATTATAGACATTGAATTTTCCGAGAAGGGGGCTTCGGATTTTCAGGTTTCCCGCAGGCGTCTTCAAAACCAGCCTGGTTCCGGAATCGTCCATCCGGAGATCTTCCGCCCGGATATCGGCCCGGTTTTCAACGGCATAAGTCCAGATCTCTCCCCCGGCGATCGATTTTAATCTCTCTCCCCAGGGATCGTCGACGTTAATCAATCCCAGAGGACGCTTGCCTTTCTCCCCGGCGTAAGCCATCTCTGAAAAAAGAAGCGCCTTGGCCTTAAAGTAACTTTCCATATCATGGTGAAAATCAAGGTGGTCCTGCGTCAAATTGGTGAAAACGACCGTGTCAAAACAGGTCCCGCGGACCCGGTCCAGCGCCAGCGCATGAGAAGAAACCTCCATGACGATGTTCCTGACGCCGCGGTTTTCCATTTCCCGGAAGAGGCTTTGGAGATCGGAAGATTCCGGAGTCGTATGCCGGGCCGGCCGCTTTTCCTTGCCGATCCAGTTGCCCACAGTTCCGATTAAGCCGGTCGGTCCTAGCGGCTCCAGGAGGCTCCGGATCAGGAAAGCCGTTGTGGTCTTTCCGTTGGTGCCGGTGATTCCCACGACGCCCATCCTTCGGGAAGGTTCCCCGTAAAACCGGGACGCAAGTTCGGCGAAAAGGCTCCGGGCGTTCTCTGTCCGGATGAACGTGGCCCGATCGAGCCAGCTTTTACTGAATTGAGAAGCATCTTCTCCCAGTACGGCGACGGCCCCGGAAGCGACGGCCTCCCCGATAAAGCGATGGCCGTCTGTTTTCCATCCCCGCATCGCGCAAAAAAGAAAACCCGGCCTCACTTCTTTCGAAGAATAGACGATGCCGGAAATCTCCCGGTCACCGGAACCGATCCATTCTTTCACTGGGAATCCGATCAGCATCTCCTTTAAAAGCATGAGAAAATTTTATCATGTTCAAGCATCGTTCAACAGCCTAAAAACACTCTATCGACCCCTCTCCCTCCGAGCTCGCTTTGGAAGCGATTTCACAGCG
>DATNMI010000071.1:0-8112 GCA_035602375.1 Nitrospiria bacterium
CACTGCTCCTGTTTCAATTAATCTCTGGACCTGGGTTAGCGGCAGTAACGCCGCTAACCAAACAGGGGTTTATGGAAGCCAGGGGAGCGCCTCTTTAACTAACATCCCTGGAGCGCGGGATAGCGCGATCAGCTGGACCGACGCCAAAGGCAATTTCTGGCTCCTTGGGGGCATGGGTTATAGCGGGTCCAATATCGCTGGCTTTCTCAACGATCTCTGGAGGTTCGACGGGACGAACTGGACCTGGGTGAGCGGTAGTACCGTCACGAACCAGACGGGGGCCTATAGCCTGACGCCCGGAGTTGCCTCCACAACCTATTTCCCCGGGGCGAGGCAAAGCGCCGTCAGCTGGATCGATAAAGGGGGCAACCTCTGGCTTTTTGGGGGATATGGCTGCGACAGCCAGGGAAATGTCGGATACCTGAACGATCTCTGGAAGTTTGACACGAACAAACAATGGACATGGGTAAGCGGGAGTAACGTCGCAAACCAGAATGGGGTCTATAGCACGACGCCCGGGATAGCCGCCACTACCTATAGCCCCGGGGCGAGGAAAGGTGCCGTCAGCTGGATTGACAAGGGGGGCAATCTTTGGCTCTTTGGGGGGGAAGGATTCGACTCATCCGGAGCGACTCCTGGTTACCTCAACGATCTTTGGAAGTATGACACGAATAGTCAGTGGACCTGGGTGAGCGGGAATACGGTCGTAAACCAGATCGGCGTCTCCGGGACCCAGGGTACAGCAGCGCCCGGGAACATTCCTGGAGCAAGGCTAAGCGCCGTCAGCTGGATCGATGTCAGCGGTAACTCCTGGCTTTTCGGGGGATATGGAGTTGCCTTGGCCGGGACATTTGGCGACCTCAACGATCTCTGGAAGTTTGACTCGAATAGCCAGTGGACCTGGGTAAGCGGGAGCAAGGATATAAACCAGGCAGGGGTCTACAGCATGACAACCGGGAGTGCCGAATCAACGAACATCCCCGGTGCGAGGGAGAACCCTGTCAGTTGGGTCGATGGGGGAGGCAATCTCTGGCTTTTCGGCGGGTATGGATATGACACAGCCGGGACTCTTTTCTACCTCAACGATCTTTGGAAGTATGACGGGACGAACTGGATCTGGATGAACGGTAGTAATGTTGCTAACCAAACCGGTGTCTATGGTACCGAGGGGAGCGGGGCCGCAGGGAATGTTCCGGGCGCACGGCATCTTGCCATCAGCTGGGTCGATGGCGGAGGCAACCTCTGGCTTTTCGGCGGCGCTGGTTATGGCGCGTCCGGGCATGATGGCGATCTCAACGATCTCTGGCGTTACCAGCCGTAACGTCTGAAGGTTCCCCCCTCCCCTTTATCCCCTCCCACGAGGGGAGGGGATATTTTACGATCTCTTTATTTGCTTGATTTGGGAGCGGAAAATCGTGTATAGTAACTTTCACAATTGAATAAACAGATGATTGCTCGAACGCAATCGCGTTAGTTTCTGCTGAAATACCCTCTCTTATCTTAAGTTGATCTGTCTGAGTATCTCCTTTCAACAAAAACTAATTTCAAAAAAGAACGGAAGTAAAAAATATGGATAGTATGACGCGCGAAATGCGCCCGTCTCATGGTACGCTCATTTCCAAGCCCGAAGGTTCAACCGCCCTTTTGTCGTCAGATAAAAAGGTTTCATTCGAGGATTTTAAAATTAGTCCGCCTGTTTTGTCGGCGTTGACGAAAATGGGCTTCAAGGAGCCCTCTCCGATTCAGGTCCAGACGCTGGAATATGCGCTTGCCGGCCACGATCTCATCGGCCAGGCTCAGACCGGAACCGGTAAAACCGCTGCTTTCGGAATTCCTATTATTGAAAAGATCGATCCTTCGAACCGGAAGGTCCAGGCGCTTGTCATGGCCCCGACCCGGGAATTGGCCATTCAGGTTTCTGAAGAGATCAACCGGATCGGCCGTGACAAAGGGGTTTATTCTCTCCCGGTTTATGGCGGTCAGTCGATCATCATTCAGTTAGACGGGTTGAAGCGGGGACCGCACATCGTGGTGGGAACCCCCGGACGCCTTATTGATCATGTGACCCGGAAGACCCTTCGTCTGCAAAATGTGCATACGGTCGTGCTCGATGAAGCCGATATCATGCTCGACATGGGTTTTATCGATGACATTACCACGCTCCTGCAGGAGACGCCGAAAGAACGGCAGACGCTCCTTTTTTCCGCTACGCTGTCGGAGCCGATCCTGCGAATCGGCCGGAAGCATATGAATGATCCCCGAGAAATCCGGATCAGCAAAAAGAACGTGACGGTTGAAAGCGTGACCCAGGTCTATTATGAAACAGCCAGCCACCAGCGGTTTGACACGCTCTGCCGCGTTCTTGATGTGGTTCATCCGGTATTGACACTCATTTTCTGCGAGACCAAGCAGAATGTCGACACCCTGACCGCCCGTATGAACAGGGCAGGGTATCCCAGCGAAGCGATTCATGGAGATCTCAGCCAGGCCCAGCGGGACAAGGTCATGAAAAGATTTCGAGACGGAACCGTCAAAGTCCTTGTCGCGACAGACGTTGCGGCGAGAGGATTGAATGTTTCGGCCGTCTCTCATGTGATTAATTACAACCTTCCCAAGAATACTGAGACCTACATTCACCGGATCGGCAGGACAGGCCGAGCGGGATTGGAGGGTGCGGCAATTACGTTAATCTCTCCCCATGAATTAAGGGATTTAAAAAATATCCAGGCGCAGTCGAAGACACGGATAGACAAGAAAGAGGTTCCTACCGAACAGGATGTGAAAGGCGCGCGGCTCAAGGGGGTCTCAAACCAGATCGAAGCGGCTTTAAAGAAGGGGGCTGTGAAAAAGTATTCCCCCTGGTTAAAAGAGCTTTATTCCCTCTTTACGCCCGAAGACCTTGGATCGGCCCTTCTTCACCTGGTCGATCATGTTGAGCCGGTTGAAGTTCAGGAAAGAGAAGAAGTCCGGAGAAGCCCGCGGTCTGATTCCAGGTATGATTCCCGTAACCGGAACCGTGGGGGGGAGAATCGGAACGACCGGGATTTCTCTCATGGAAGCGGAAACAAGACCTTTGGCGGCTATAAGAAGCGTGAAAAACCGGAAGAAAGGTACGGAGAACGCACTACAGAGCGTAAACCGGCCTTTCGGAGCAGAGAAGTCGAGATGATGCCGGTGATGACCCGGGCAAAGAAGGGAAAGCCCGTCCGGTCCTGAAAAGGCCGATCTGAAACGCTTGTATTCTGAAAAAGTTCCTGATAAAATAGGTTCAGTTGTTTTTTCATTTCGGCGAAAAAAAGGAGCAAAAATATGGTGAAAATTGCTGTGGCTACCGACGATGGAAGTAATTTAGGAGAAACGCTCGACAGTCCGATGGCTTTTATCGTTTATGAAGTCAAGGAAAAGGAAATTTTAGGCGCCCAGATCAAGTTTTTTGATGAAAATGTCATGGAGGTAATCGGGGATTGCACTGTGGCTATCGCCAAGGGGTGCAGTGACCAACTCAAGACCGTTCTGGATTCCCGGGGAATATCCATGATCGTGACCGATCAACCGATGCCGGATTCCGCGGTCGCGAAATATCTGAACATCGATAGTTCAGCGATTGGCGGGACAAATTACGAATGTAAACATTAACCTTGAAGTGTATCTAATTGATTTTAAAATAAAATATCCCGGGAGCCTGAGGCTCCGCGGGATTTTTTTTGTTAATCAAATAAATTGATCAAGATTCCTAACAGGCTGAAAATAAATAATCCTATTCCTATTTTCCATTCCAGTTTAGAGGTTGATTCAGGTTTTGTCTCTGCGGGCGATATTGAGGCTGGTTTTGAACTCATGGTGTCCTTGAATTTTTAGGTTAAAATTGTGTAAATCAGTCAGCAGGGCTCATTTGAGTATAACACCAATTTGAATTCTGTCAAGAAAGGCAAATATCATGACGTTCAAATGGAATTATTGTTATAAGTCATTGTTTTTTATATGTATTTTACTTATTCCGTTCCAGGCCATTCCGGAGTCCATTCAGTTGACTCTCGATGATGTCGCGAAGATTTTTTCTACCTATTTTCCAAAAGCTGAGGGGGTGGTTTCCAAAGTCAGCGGGAAGGAAGCGACCTTCAATATCGGATGGAAATCGGGTATGGTCAAGGGGATGGTTTTGGTCGTTTATCGGCCAGGTTCAAAGTTTTTTGACGAGATTACAAAGGAACCGCTTGGAAATTTCGAAGATGAGCTTGGATTTATTGAATTGACGGATTTAGAGGAAAATGAAAGCAGGGGGATTGCCGAAGTTCCTCAGGATTCAATCCGTCCGGGAGATCACGTCCGTTTAAGCGCGGCGCGAATTACGGTCAGCGTAACAGGAGAATCGGACAAGAGAACGCTTCTGCTAATGGATGAATTTTCCAGGTTTCTGATCGATACCAACCGGTTTAGTGTCTCGACTTTTACCGGCAGAAAGAGCTTCAGCCGGGGTACGGCGACGGAGCCTCCTCTTTATGAATTTAAATTAAAGGTAGTCGAAGGCGACAAAATTTTAGTAGAATTGGTCAATCGGCCGTTTAATCACCAGGTAACGGAGCTTACAGCCTCCATCGGTTCGATCCAGGATCTGACAGGGGGCTCTCCATGAGCGCGGGAATGGTTAAAATCGGGGAAAATTTTTCCGAAAGAGAATTGATGGGCCTTGTCCGCCAGAGACCGCTCCCCCGGCATATCGCCGTCATCATGGACGGCAACGGCCGATGGGCCCAGCAGAAAGGCTTAAGCCGGATCGCCGGGCATCAGGAAGGAATCCAGTCGGTCAGAGAGATCATTACCCTCTGCAGGGAACTTGAAATTGAGGCCCTCACAATTTACGCCTTTTCTCTGGAAAACTGGAAGCGGCCCGCCCTGGAAATCAAGACCCTTATGTTCCTTCTGGAGGAATATCTCAAGAGAGAACTCCAGACTTTAATGAATAACAATATCCGGTTCAATACAATCGGCCGGATCGACACGCTCCCCTCATCCGTGGTCCACCACCTCAGAAAAGTGGAGGAGACGACCCGCTCTAATCGTAAAATGATTCTGAATATCGCGTTGAGTTATGGCGGGAGAGCGGAGATCCTGGACGGTATCGCAAAGTTTGTTGAAGATACCCGAACCGGAAAGCGGAAGCCCGAAGAGTTATCGGAGGAGGTTTTCTCGAAGTACCTTTATACCGGAGGACTTTCCGACCCGGATTTGATGATCCGGACAAGCGGCGAAGAACGGATCAGTAATTTCCTTCTCTGGCAGATGGCTTATACCGAGCTCTATTTTACAAAAACGCTCTGGCCGGATTTCAGAAGGAATAATCTCCTCCTTGCCATTCTTGATTTTCAGAACAGGGAAAGAAGGTTCGGAACCGTCCGTCCGGACCGGGCCCTGGCCGCTTCGAAGGAGCTCGCGGATTCGGAAAAAGACGGCGAGGCCGAAAACTCAGAACATTCATCATGAAGAAGCGGATCGCGGTCGCGGGCGTGTTTCTACCGTTCTTTTACCTGATTATTTCGGCCCATTCTCCAGTTGTTTTTTCCATCTTTGTCTTCCTGATTTCATTCCTGGGATTGTGGGAGTATTATCGCCTCTATTTCCGCGAAGGAAATCTCCCTGTTCTTCTGGCGGGGGAAACCATCGCTTTTTTGATTCTTCTCGGTTTCCTGGAGAAAATCGTGGAAAACGGCCCGCTCTTGTCGGGATATTTTCTTCCGATAGTCGGGTCTGCAGGGCTTTTATACCTGTCAGTCCATTTATTGGTTCAGAGGGCGTCCTATTTCCTTTCCGTGAACGTTCTCGGATTCGGCCTGTTTTATGTCCCGTTTTTTCTCGGACACCTGATTCTTTTGCGGGGAATGGAGAATGGCGCGCAACTCGTGTTTTTCCTCTGTTTTGTTACCTGGGGAACCGACGCGGGCGCGTATTTCGCCGGGAAGGCGTTTGGAAAAAGAAAAATGGCCCCCCTGATCAGTCCGAACAAGACATGGGAAGGCGCGGCCGGGGGCCTTCTGGCGGGAATCGCTTTTTCGGTTCTCTCCTGGTACTGGTTCCTTCCTTTTATGACTTTAAAAGAAGCTGTGAGTCTGGCGCTGGCGCTTGGAATCGCGGGGCAGGCGGGCGATCTTGTGGAATCGATGTTTAAGCGGTCAAACCAGGTCAAGGATTCGGGATCGTGGATTCCAGGCCATGGCGGTGTTCTGGACAAGGTCGACAGCTTTATTTTTACCGGTCCGCTACTCTATTACTGCGTCAGATATTTTCCTGCGGGACAATAAATATCCGGCCCTCATCTTGAGACGCCCAATCCCTTGGCGAAATGGAAATCCGGCAGGGAAATTCGAGTAGACGAGAGGTTAAAATCTGGGGTAAGATGAAACGATGAAAAAGATCATTCTCCTCGGTTCGACGGGGTCGATCGGGGAAAATACGCTGGATATTATCTCGAGGTTTCCCGGAAAATTCAGGGTCGTCGCCCTCTCGGCCTGGAAAAATATCGATCTCCTTGAAAAACAGATTTGCCAGTTTCTCCCTCAGATTGTTTCCGTCGCGGACCCAGCCTCCGCGGCGGTTTTAAGAGACCGTTGCAGGAATCTCCCTGTTGAAATCGTGCATGGCGAAGAAGGCGCGGTCCGGGTTGCCTCCTGCCCGGATGGCGACCTGGTCGTTTCGGCAATCGTAGGAGCGGCGGGCCTGCTTCCGACCTTTGCGGCAATCCGGCACGGCAAACCGGTAGCCCTGGCCAACAAGGAGACCATGGTCATGGCGGGGGAGTTGATCCGCGGGGAAGCGAGGGAGCGGGGCGTTGAGATTTTTCCCATCGACAGCGAACATAGCGCGATTTATCAGGCGCTGGCCGGCAACCGCCGGGAGGATGTCCGGAAAATCGTCCTGACCGCGTCCGGGGGGCCCTTTCTCGCTTATGACCGCGAAAAAAAAAGCAAAGCAACCCCCGAAGAGGCCCTTCGGCATCCAAACTGGAATATGGGAAAGAAAATCTCCATCGATTCGGCGACCTTGATGAACAAAGGGCTGGAGGTAATCGAAGCCAGATGGCTTTTTGATTTTCCTGTGGAACAGATAGAGGTATTGATTCATCCTCAAAGCATTGTTCATTCTATGGTAGAATATCAGGACGGATCGGTGATTGCCCAAATGGGAATACCGGATATGAGGGGGCCGATTTCGTATGCGCTGAATTATCCTGAAAGGCTTCCGCTGGAATTGCCTCCGCTCGACCTGGTCAAGAGCGGCGGGCTTACTTTTTTCACGCCTGACCGGGACGCATTTCCCCTTCTGGGCCTCGGGTTTGAGGCGTTGAAAATGGGCGGAACCGCTCCGGCTGTCTTGAACGCGGCGAACGAGGAAGCGGTCAGCGCATTTCTGGACCGGCAGATCGGTTTTCTCGGAATCGAAGACCTGGTCCGGGAAACCCTGAACAGCGTCCCTTCCGGAACGGTCCATGATGTTTCCGATGTGTTGAGCGCGGACAGCGCGGCGCGGAAAGTTGCCCGATCATTGATCAAAAAAAATCTTTAAAGTTTATCCCAGGAGAAAAATAGAATGGAAAATTTGTCCCCCGCCCTCTTGTCAATTCTTGGATTTGTTTACAAGGCGGTTGTATTCATCATTGTTCTGAGCATTCTGGTGGTCATCCACGAATGGGGACATTTCATTATCGCGCGAAAAAACGGGGTCAGGGTTCATAAATTTTCTATTGGATTCGGCCCCAGGCTTTTTGGCCGTAAAATAGGAGATACTGAATTCGTAGTGTCGGCCATTCCGTTGGGGGGCTATGTCAAGATGGCCGGAGAGAATCCGGATGAAATCGAGAACAAGCCCGATGAATTCGCCTCCAAAACCGTCTGGCAGAGAGCCCAGGTTGTCATCGCCGGACCGATTATGAATCTGGTCCTCGCATTTGCGCTGATGCCGCTCGTTTTTCTGATCGGCACAAAAATCCCGGCCTTTCTTGAGAAGGCCCCCCGCGTCGCCTGGGTCGAGGAAAATTCCCCGGCGCAGAAGGCGGGAATCAGGCAGGGGGATATGATCAAGCAGATCAACGGTCACGATACGCCCAATTGGGAGAAAGTG
>DATNMI010000121.1:0-3515 GCA_035602375.1 Nitrospiria bacterium
ATATACGGAGCGTGTTTTGTTGCCACCAGTTTTTCACAGCCATAGTTTGGAGGATCTTCGTCATAACCGAGAAGTAATTTATAGAGAATACAAGACGAGACCCGATGCATTTAGGAAAAGGATGTTTGACCATCGTGAGGATCGTTTTAGAGATCATTATGATCATGGGTTTATGGAACGTAATCGTGAACAAATGCGGAGAGATCGGGAATTCTATGCGCATCAGGAATCCCAGAAAAATAGAACTGTTCCAGAACGCCATGAAACCCCAGTGGGGAATCAGCAACCTTTGGCAGGTAAAACTATTCCAGAACGCCATGAAACCCCGGTAGGGAATCAGCAGACTTTGGCAGGTAAAACTACTCCAGAACGCCATGAAACCCCAGTAGGGAATCAGCAATCTTTGGGCCAAAAAGAGGTAAAAAAGCCAGTGGAAAAGCCACCGGCACAAAAAACGGTACAGAAGAAACCAGCTACAAAGAAACCAGTTGATAAACCAGAAGAAAAAAAATAGGCAAAGTTATAAAATTTAAGGCTCATCCTGAAAGTGAGGCAATCTCCAATATTGACTAATAAAAATAAATTAGGAATTCTCGTGAACCCTATTTATCTCTCTCAGTTTCTTTAAAAATACTCCTTCCTTAATCTGATTATGGACCGCAACAACCTAGACTACAAACTGCAGTCGTTGTTTCCACCTTAATCGAGTCTCAAAAATAAAACCTCTATTTGACCGCATTCCACGTTTAATATACCCTATTGCTGATACTGCCTAAAGACAAAAGAAAGCCAGAAACTGACCCATGTTTTGGTTGAAACAAAGAAGGCGCCGCCGTTTAAGGATGACTCCGTTTCCCGCGTCATGGCTTAAAATCATTCGGAGAAATGTCCCTTATGTACACATTCTTTCCCAGGAGGACTGCCATGAGCTGCAGGGGCATCTTCAGGTCTTCTTGGCTGAAAAAATCTTCGAGGGATGCGGCGGGCTTACGGTAACTGACGAGATCCGAGTCACAATTGCGGCACAGGCCTGTTTGCTTCTTTTACATCGGGTCACTGACTATTACCCGATGCTCCGAACCGTCCTGGTCTATCCCGGTGCCTATGTCGCACCCGTTACTGAATCGGTTGGCCACGGCTTGGTTAGCGAAGGGTTATCGGTCCGTTCGGGGGAGTCATGGCAGCATGGGTCTGTGATCCTCTCTTGGGACGATGTTCTTCATGGCGCGGCAGATATTCACGATGGGCACAATGTTGTTTTGCATGAGTTTGCGCACCAACTGGACCAAGAGGCGGGGGCCGCCGAAGGGGCGCCTATCCTGCCTAAGCCGTCGATGTATGTGGCCTGGGCCCGCGTTCTCAGCGCAGAATACTCTCAGCTTCAAAAAGACGCCGAGCTTGGCCGGGAGACCATCTTCGACACATATGGCGCCGAAAACCCAGCGGAATTTTTCGCAGTGGCAACTGAATGTTTTTTCGAAAAGGCATTGCAGTTGAAGGAAAAACATCCGAGGCTTTACGAAGAACTGCGGCTTTTCTACCGTCAAGATCCAGCCCAGTTTTACCGGCGATCGGATTAAACAAGAGTCCTTCCTCCTTCCTGAAGTCTTCAGTCCCGCTTCATCCGAAACCATCGTCGATTACAAGGCGTATTCAATAAATGCGTTGGGAGAACAGATCTTGTCATCCAAAGTGAACGGATGGGTCTAAACGACGTGGAGGGGAGACTCGAGGATTACTTGACGAATTTGAGAGAGGCCGCCATCAGGAGGATCAGGAAGCCGAGGAGGAAGGTGGTCGCCCTGAAGGGGATCTCTTTAATACCGACCTTTGCTTCCCGTCCAAATATCTCTTTGATAATCAGGAGGTAATGGGTCAACAGGATGCTAAACAAGAAGATTTTCAGGGTCAGCGCCATGATGAACCCGTTGCTTAAGGAACCACCCCGGGCCTCCCGGGCAAAATGGATATTGATGCTTCCTGAAAAGAGAAGAAGCGTAATAAAGAGTCCCGCTATTTTTTGAAACCGGTCATGGAGGTCTTCCAAAAAATCGCGGAAAGCAGGCAGACTGACATATTTTTCCGAAGCCTGTGGGAGGACGATATAAAAAAAGAATATCCCCCCGATATAAAAGAAACCGGAAACGAGATGGACCCAGAAATTAATCACTTTTAACATATTCATTGTTATTCCAACCCTTTAAACCGGCCTGCTTCAAAAACCGGGCTCGCGTTTCCAAAGGTCTTTTGCCGTAACTCTTCCATATCCTCAAGCGTCACAAATGATCTTCCCTGGCTTCGGACATAGACCTCGACCCTCCCCTTGATCATTTTCTGGAGAAAGAAGGGGAGCCGCGAGAGGCGTGTTGACGATGGCCCATCCCAGTTCAGGTTTAAGTCTGCACCGGGTGATTGCGGCTGAATTCTTACACCCCCCTTGGGCACATAGAGGCACCAAAGGTCTTCATCCATATAATCTCCATGGGAGGCAAACGGCCGGGCCCGGCATCCGCCGCATAATTCGGCATATTCACAGTCCCCGCATTTCCCTTTTAATTGCGGGGTCCGGAGGTCTGCAAAAAGTGGAGAGTCGTTCCAGATATCGTCAAAGGATTGGGTCCTTAAATTTCCAACCGATACCGGCATGAAAGGGCATGGCGTGACATCCCCTTCCGGCGTGATCCGGCAATAATGGGTTCCCGCGAGACATCCCCCCCCTTCATACCCTTGCGCACGGGTGACGGGAGAGTCCGGATTTTTTTCATAGGCGATTCTTTTATAATGGGGGGCGCACCGGGATCGGACCAGCATTCCGGGAAATTTCGCCTGGATATCGACGAGGTATTCGAGGACCGTTTCATACTGGGCCGGCGTAATATCCGACATCTCTTCGCCCCGTCCGGTGCAGACCAGGAAGAAGAGATTATAAACCTTGGCCCCTTTTTGATAGGCGAAATCCATAATCTTGGCGATATCGAGATAATTGAGACTGCTTGCGGTGGTATGAACCTGAAACTGGAGGCCGTTCTTGTTGCAGGCCTCAATCCCTCTCAGCGCACCTGCAAGGGCGCCGGGAAGCTTGCGAAAGGTATCATGCGCGGAATGATCGAGGGAATCGATACTGATGGAGACCCCCATCACGCCATTTTCTTTGAGGATACGAACCCGGTCGTCGGTGAGAAGCGTTCCGTTGGTTCCCACCACAACCATCATTCCCTTTCTGGAGGCATAGCGGGCGATTTCAGGAAGGTCTTTCCGGAGCATCGGCTCTCCCCCGGTTAACACCAGAATGGAGGCCGGGTTGACCCTGACCATCTCATCAATCGATTTAAAGCATTCCGCCGTCGTCAGTTCGTCGACCGAGCCGGCATCCCGCTCTCCCGCCGACAGGTAGCAATGGTCGCACCGGAGGTTGCATTTTTTTGTCAGGTTCCAGGCGATTAAAAATGGTTTGAAATCTTTTTGTACCGCGGCCTTGTCCAAATTCGCACCCAAGTGATGTTTGAATGGTTGAT
>DATNMI010000316.1:0-1722 GCA_035602375.1 Nitrospiria bacterium
GTTTGTATTGCGCCATTTCTTCTACTACCTGCACGAGCGCCGAGAAATCAAGTCCCTCCAGCCCTTTGGCCCTCGCCATTTCAAAAAGATCATTGACCACAGACGTCACGGGAAGGGGGGCCTCCAGCCTTCGGCTCTCCGTCATGGCCAGCCGGATGTCCTTGGCCATATGTTTCAGGGAAAAATGGGTCTCAAAATTCCGTTTAAGAACAGCCTCGCCTTTCATCTTCATGAGGGGTGATGCCAGGGCGCTATGGTTCAGCACTTCCAGGATCTTGTCCGCGGAGAGCCCAGCCTTCCTGCCAAACGTCATTCCTTCAAAGAAAGCTTCCATGGCCCCCGCCATAGAGAGGTTATTGACCAGTTTCATAAATGCCCCCGAACCGGCAGGCCCCATATGGACAACCTTTTTTGAAAGCGGCCTTAATACCGGCATGACCTTATCCAGGTCTTCTTCCTCTCCTCCTGTCATAAGGACGAGTTCTCCGGATGCCGCAGCCATTTTGCTTCCGGTCACAGGGGCTTCGATAAAATGACACCCTTTCTGGTAAAAGGCGTTCGAGAGGCGTTTGGCCGTATTGGGATCAACCGTTGTCATATCAATATGGAATGCCCCCAGGTGGATCCCTTCGAGAACGCCCCCCTTTCCAAGAATCACTTCCTTAACAGAAGCGGGATCGCCCAGCATGGTGATGCTGGCATCGGTTTCCGCCACGGCTTCAGCGGGGCTTTTTGCCTCCTTCGCGCCAAGGGCGATCAGGCCTTGGGCTTTTCCGGGAGTCCGGTTATAAACCGTCAGTTCAAATCCGGCGCCCAGAAGCCGTTTGCACATGCCGTTTCCCATAATCCCCAATCCCAAAAAGCCTATTTTTTTCATCTGGCACCCCTGCTTTTCACGAGTCCTCGCCGATTCTGACCCCGGTTACCGTAAATGACGGCGCCAAAAGAACGGGATGGTAGGACAACTTTGTTTTTCTAAGTAACGGGAGGTCCGAATCGTCCATCGCATTGATCCAGACGGCATCCGGAAAAAGTCCGCAAAACTCCCGGAAAATAAACTGCGGCAAGCCCGGGATCGATCTGTCGGTGATTTCCGCCAGAACCACTGCCATTTCCGCATCCGCCGCAATTCCAAAAGCATAGGCCCTGATACGCCCATCGATCAACACGACGAGCCCCGTCAGACCGAGGAGAGGGGCCTCCTTCATCATACTCTCATGGGCAATCCGGCTGTCTTCCATTAAAAACCTGGAGTAGTCCCTCTCCCCCACAGGCTTACAGGAGTCCTTGTTCTCCCTCCCTTTCTTCCATTCGTCATAAAGAGTCAGACACTCATGAAGGTCTTCCGGAACAAAGGAACGAACCTCGGCGCGGCGCCCCCGGATAAAGCGGTTCAGCGACCATCTCTTGTCCTTGTAACGGTTGCCCTGAAGCGCTATTAACTGCTCCCTTGAATAGATATAATCCCATGATTTTAGAAAAAACCGGAAAGCGTCTTTGCCAAACCTCGCGAAGTCGCAGAAGTCGAGGTTCTCCACTCGCCCCGAACCCTGCTTCCCGTTCAGCCGGTCGAGGCGGTCCAGAGCGGAAATTAATTGTTCCTGTAGATTGCAGTCTCCCAGAGGCGGAAGCGGCATATGCCAATTCCCTTCCCGGGACCGGGCAAGGAGAATAAGAGCGCCTGCCTCTCTCAGAAAAAAATAGTCAAAAAAGTCCTTCCAG
>DATNMI010000135.1:0-2409 GCA_035602375.1 Nitrospiria bacterium
AGAGAGATCGTTCCGCTTTTGGTTAACCGGTTAAACACGATATTGTAAAATTCCTTTGTATAGAGCAGATAGGCAGGGCCTTCTTCAACCGGTTCAGAAATATCAATGACAATGGAGTCGTAGGTGTCTTTTGTTTCTTCGAGGTATTTCCGGGCATCCAGGTACCGAAGCTCCACCCGGGGGTCCTTGAAAGCGCCCTTGTGCCATGCAGGGAGGTGTTCCATACAGCTTTCGACCACCTCCTGATCAATATCGACCATGAGGACATATTCTACCGATTTATGCCGGAGAATTTCCCGAAGGGTGGCCCCTTCGCCTCCGCCGACGACAAAAACCCGTTTCGGATTCGGGTGAGTCAAAAGAGCGGGGTGAACAAGCGTTTCATGATAGATGAACTCATCCACCTCGCTCGATTGCATCTTGCCATCAAGGACCAGACAGTCCCCGTAACTTTTCGTCCGCATGATTTCCATTCTCTGGTATTTCGTCTGTTTCGTATAGAGAATGGTATCCAGCCCGTGGAAGTGGCCTTCCTCCGGGCTGAGATAATCATGTAACCATTTGTAATTTCTCGGGTCTGCCATAAAGCGCCGCTTCCTGGACCGGCTTGTGAGGAAGCTTGACATTTCCCCTCGACAGCAGTCCTCTTTTCATCTCAACGATGGAGGGGTTTTGACATTCAAATTTTTCTATCAGGTAATCGGCCGCGACCTGGGGTTGGAGAAGGTCTCCGCAGGTGAAAATATCGATAGCCGCGTAGTGATATTCTGGCCAGGTATGGATGGTCAGGTGGGATTCTGCGATGACAATCGCGCCACTGATACCAAAGGGGTTAAATTTGTGGAAATAGACTTTCAGGATTGTTGCTTTGGCCTCTTTTGCCGCCGAGACCATGAACTCTTCAACTTTCTTCAAATCATTTAACAGTGTTGAATTACATTGCTGTAATTCAACCAGGACGTGAGTCCCTAAGGCATGCAATCGATTTGCCCCCTTTCGAAAATGAATGGGCTTGAAACCCATTGTTTGTGGATGTCGGTAAGAATCTCACCTCCTTACCCCGGTTTTTGTCCCTAACGAGATAATTACGGCTACTTGATGCTTGATTCAGAGACAAATAAAGCGGCCACAGATTTTCTTTCTGGGGGAAACCCCTTCTGACGCTTTGGCCGAAAACAAATTGTCTGTTAATATATATCAATATTTTTAATTGTCAAGAAAAAATCTTTTTTTTGGAGAATTTTTTTTAAATTTTTTATCTCAAAAATTATTCTAGCACCAAGTGGCCGTTTTGTCACAAAACCGCCTCTCATTTTTTAAAAAAACTGGTATAATTTTCATTAGGAAAACATCGAAAGGAGTTTTTAATTATGGCGTCTTCAAGGCCGGAATCGGCAACCTCCGCCAAGAATATCCGGATATTGGTGATTACCCTATTTTTTGCGGTCTTGTTTGCCTTGGCATTTATCAAGATCATCATTCTGCTCGACCTGAAAGAGTACCTGACGCTGGTGGTACCCCTTCTCCCGGTCTTTTATACCATTATTTATCCTATTCTCGACCGCCCGTTCCTGAGCGCCGAACATAAAAAGACGGTGGAAACCTCCTCCCACAAGCCGATCATGATCGTCACCCCGACCTATTTCTCCAATCTCTCCTATTATCGAATTCTGGGAGGGGTCGCAATCGCCCTTTTAATAAAATTTGTGATGGAATTTTCACAATACGCAATGTTATCCTTGTTAACCGACGGGGGCATTAACGTCCTGCGCAAACAGATCGACTTTATCCTGATCATGAGGATCGTCAAAGGCGATCTGGTCGCGTCGCATATTCTGTTCCTCCTGATAGAAATGATTCTAATGAGCTGTGCCGGAGGCATCTGGGTTGGGTACACTTCAAGAAAGAAGCCGGTCATGGAAGGGATGATCGCGGGGACCATACTTTCAATCATTATCGGGTTTACCAACCTGACCCCGCTCTATCTTAGAATTAACGAGGTGGCTTCTCAATGGACCGGCTTTCTCAATTCCAAAGTCCACATTGAAATTCTTGCGGGCGTCATCACCTTTACTTTCCTGTTTAGTTGCTGGGTATTGGCCGGCATGAGGCTGAAGACGGTCCATCTCAGGAGCAGGAAGCCGAGCAAAAAAGGAAAATCAGGCCGATAATGGCAAAAAAACATATTCCCAAACTCAAACAGGAAAAAGAAGAAAAGAGCCGTTCGAGAAAGAAAAGGGGTTTTTATAACCGTCTGGCCATGGGAATATTAGTGGCCAGCCTTCTTGTGATGGTCATTTACTCCATAAAATCGATTAAAAAAGTCGACCTGACCCAGCCGGGCAAACATCCCTTTAAAGGAAACCCTGCTTCAAAGATCATCGTTTCAGAGTTTAGCGATTTCCAGTG
>DATNMI010000319.1:0-2790 GCA_035602375.1 Nitrospiria bacterium
TTTAAGCGGAGTCACGTGGCTTGCTTGAGGGCCTTTATCTCCCATTTCTTCGGAAAAATGGACTTTAGTCCCGATATCCAACCGATCGAATCCATTGTTCCTGACGGAATGTTCATGAAAGTAGACTTCCCGCCCGTCAGAGGTCATCAAAAATCCGTACCGTTCAAATGAAAAGAGTTTCGCCACCTCCGCGGTGACGTGATTTTCGTGAACTTTTACATCTCCCCGCTGGCGCGCCGAAAATTCTTTCAACTGCCGCTCCGCCGTTTCAAACGCGTCTCGTATGGCTACATAGAGGTCTTCATGAGGCTCTCTCCGGATCACCAGTTCCGAGCCCGGAACGGTGATGTCTATCGTCACCAGATAGGCAAAGCCATGCTGGTGATGCCGATGAGGCGCGTCCACGACCACCCGGCACCCCATGATGTCCGGATAGAAATCGTCCAGTTTGGCGGACTTTTCCCGGATATCGGTTTCTGCAGCGCCTGACAATGAGACATTCCTGACGGTAATTTGGAGCGGAATTTTCATACGGACCTCCTGAGATTGTGAATGAGCGTGGAAAAACCACCCTCTGGTTAATGTTATTCATACCTGCGCCAGGTTTTCAAGATGAAAATCACCCTGTTTCTTCGCGAAGGATTTTTATGACTTCATCGTCGGAAACCTGGTCAAACGATTCGTAGAATTGTCCCACGGAATAAAACAGCTCGGGGACCAGGAGGCAGACTGTTTCATCGGCCAGTTTTCCAGCCTCCTCCAGTCCTTCCCGGGAGGCCACCGGCAGGGCCATCACCAGCTTTAGGGGTTTTTTCGTCCGGACCGACCGGAGCGCCGCGATCATGCTCGCGCCCGTAGCCAGTCCATCGTCCACTACGATCACGATCCTTCCCGCCGGATAAACCGGCGGACGTACCGGCGTATAGTAATTCCGGCGCGATTGAAGCATCCGGACCTGCGTTTTTCGTTCCGCCTCGATTTCCGGATCGCTTATTCCCAGGTCCCGGGCAATCCGGTTCAGGTAGACATGGCCCTCCTCGTCCACGGAACCGATCGCAAGCTCCGGTTGCCCTGGCGCGCGGAGTTTATGAACCAGGACCACGTCAAGCTCTCCCCCCAGCGCATTGGAAATAACTCTGGCCATCGGAACAGCCCCGCGGGGAATTCCGAGAACAAGGGGATTCTTGCCCCGATATTTTGAAAGCCTCTCCGCCAGTTTAAGCGCTGAATCGGCCCTGCTCTTGAACATTGCCAAACCTCCTGTTTAGAGGGCTCCGGTTTTATTTGCCGTTCTCTTTTTATTATGCTACTATTTTTTTTCATTTCCAAGGGTTGTTGAGAGGCTCAAGACTCAATCTAATCTTTCACTTATTTAAAAAGGAGGGGTTTCATGACACGAATGTTTCAGTCTGTTCTGATGGCCGGGTTTATCGGGTTCGCGTTTTTCCCAGGGTCGGCTTTTTCCGCCGACGCAAAAGCAGGTCATTGCGCCGAAATGGCCAAACATGCTCAAGAGGCAGTTGATCAGGGGAACGCGGGACATGTGGACGCGCTTGTGGAACATGATGAGGCCGCCCTTGAACATGGAAAAGGGTGCGAAAAAGAAGCGACAGATGCCGCCAAACCCCACGTGAAGGAAACGATGAAACATTTAAAAGAAGCGGTGGACCATGGCAAGGCCGGACATCTCAAGGTAGCATTGGAACATGCCAAATCGGCGGCTGAACACGCCACCGAAGCGGCAAAATAAAATTTTCGGGACTCCGCGCGGAGCCCCTAATCAAGCGTTTCTGTTCAGGAAAGCCGGTTCATTCGAACCGGCTTTTTTTATGGGGACTGTTTTGAATCAAGTTCGAGCAGGGTCATCCGGCCGGGCCGCAAATCCGCGTCGTTTTTTCTTTTAAACGTCGTCCCCGAAGGCTCTTCGGCCAAAGTCCAGTCAAACGCATGTTTCCCCGGCGGAAGCGGGAACTTTTCATAAACAAATATCGGACCGTCATGCCACACCCCTCCGCCTTTGTACAATCGATCGAGCCGGGTCTTTCCGTCTATATCGAGGCGGATCCGCACATCCCTTCTCCGCCGGTCGCAATCGACCGCCGTTCTCATATGCGCCGGAAGTTTTGCCAGTTCTTCCGGCGTGCGGGTACGGCACTTTTCCGGAGCTGCCGTGTATTTCATGCTTAAAACCAGAAGCGACTCGTTTTTTCCATAAAAGGAATAAACAGACCTGGCTGAAAAGATAAAAACGAGAAGGAGGGGCAAGGCCCAGATGAGCTGTTCCGTGACCTTGCCGACCCAGCCAGGCGAAACTTTTTGAACGGACCCGGGCAAGGCTCCCTCTCCGTGAAGAAATCGTTCCATCTTCATCAGGTCCGCCTCTCCACCGCCGGAGGAGACTTCCCCGAAAATCACCCTTGAAAGGTCGGCGGATTTCCGGGGAAGGGGTTCGCGGCTCCGGGCAAGCCTGTCGGCAAACCAGCGGGCTCCGGTCCTGTAGTGGCAATCCCCTTCACGGCATCCGGCGGCCATGATTTCCGTCACGCCGGCCCTTGACGCCTGCTCCACCAGGGCCGGATGAACCGCGCCCAGGCAGGGAATCCAGATTGGGCTTAATCGCTTTTCCGCCTCCGGATGCAGGTCTGGAAGAATGGCCTTTTCACAGAGCAAGACGAGACGGGAGGCTTTCCTTTTCCGGATTTCAGTCAACAAGGTAACCATGCTGACTTCAGGAAGGGTCAAAGCCGCCGTGGTGCATGATCCAAGACAGACCCCGCAACTGATACAAAG
>DATNMI010000180.1:0-8801 GCA_035602375.1 Nitrospiria bacterium
GCTTTCCGGAGCTGTTTATAATCTGAAAGGGTGCGAAAATAGATAATGCGATCGCTCTTGAAGGAGAATTTCCGGGGCTTCCCCCCTGTTGCCAACAGCAGTTTGTCAAAGGAATAGACCGCTCCCTGATTATCCGTTGCAGACTTGTTTTGAAGATCAAGTTTAAGGATTTCATTTCCCAGGTAACTTTGAGTTCCCTGGTGTAAGGTTTTTCGCCAGATCGTCTCGATAGGGTCTCCCTTCCATAATCCTTTTGAAAGGGGTGGGCGGTTATAGGGTGGAAAAGGTTCCAGACTGACCAGATTAATTGATCCTTTGGCGTCAACCTGCCTGATTCCCGAAATCGCCGAATCGGCTGTCATTCCTCCACCGACGATGAGATAGGTTGAGTGCAGCATGGCTCCCTCCTTGGAGATCTTAGCGGTATATTATTTTACTATGGATGTTTCACCCAATTTCATAAAAACATCGTTTTATCGCAGATATCACAAAATAATAAGAGGCTATGGGACTTTTCGCCCCTTCATAAATTTATCCTCGTCCCTTAGGAAAAGACAGCTCCGGTTATTGGAACCTCCATCGTTGTTTAGCTGGCGCGAACCGTAGGCCCATCAACCAGGTGCTCTGAAAGAAACCATACTTGCAGTTCATTGGTTCGCAAGATGTCGCTGACGAGCAAGTCATTGGTCCCGTCATCGCCTATCCCGGCTGCCTCTCGGGCGGCCGCACGAACTCCTTGAATGATGATTTGATGTGCGGTCAGCAATCGTGAAATCTGAACCGGCACCTCTTCCCGGCCACGCGGCGGCCGGGGGACAGTCGTATGCTCGGCGACATCGGCCGCCATCGCATAGCTTAAGCCTCCGAGCAGTTGAATGCGCTCTGCAATCATATCCACGAGCTCAACCTGTTCGTCATAATGCTTGTCGAACAAAAGATGAAGCTGGTAAAAGGTCCTGCCAGAAACCTGCCAGTGATGTTTCTTGTATAGATCACGAAGCGCCATGGTATCGACCAGGATCTGATTCAACCGCTCGACGCTTTCCTTGCATTCCGCCTCGCCAAGGCCAATCGGCAGATGTACGATTGTTCCAAAGGGCTGGATTTCAACGCCTTCCTGATCGATGATCGGCTTTGACAGTTCAGGGTCATACCTGGGCTCGCGAACAAACGGTTTCGTCAGCGGACTTCCGCTTATTTTTAATGTTTTTGTTTTCATGACGTCCTCCTTGAATTTAAGGCCTTTATTTTTGTCCCAATGGAAATAACGCTGGGGTCAGCAATACTTTTTTGTCGTCCATGACATTTGGAGAGGAAAGTCAATTATCGTTGAATATTAAAATCCATTCCCATCCCATTATGCTCATCGACTTCCATTGTAATCACCGTTCCAATTTTGACATTGTTCATCTTCGTCGTCGCGGCATCTTTGAGTTTGTAAGATTGCGCGGCGCCATCTTTCAGTTTCAGTGTTGCCTCTTTCTTCACGAGGTCCATGCCAGTCACTTCACCCGTGACCACTGGATTGTTTTCCACCTTTTCATCTATTTTTTTATGTTCTTCGTGATTGATATCGATAATCTGGTTTCCCGTGTTAACCTTCAGAACTATCCGATCACCTACCTTTAATTTCCTAAGGCCTTCTCTTGCGGCATCTTTCACTCCAAAAATTCGCGTAGGGCCGGCATCCGTCTACAATTAGACCAAATCCGACGTCATCTCTGTAATTGTTCCCGCAACGATTTTCTGTTCCTTTAGTAAACCCTTGGAATCTATCTTAGCATCTTCTGCCGTCAGCTGTCCGGCACAGTATACAAGGAACACTGCCACTATGATCCCAAAAACGCTCTTTGAAATATTTGCGGCCGACATAGTAACCTCCCTTTCATGAATCTCACCCACGGCACCGTTCCAATTTATAGATGCCTATAGCACCTTCATCCTTTTTTTAGATTAATAACAGGGTGAATGTAAAGTATGCCCACTTAGACAACATGCAGTCTGGTCAAAACAGCTCAGTTGTGAAATATTTTTATCTGGCCGGCTTCTTCAGGCTCGCATGGCTCGAATTCAACGATGATTGAGGGGAACCTGGCCGAACAGTACGTATGGTGAACAAATGAACATGAATAATTATGATGCGATAAGAATATTGAAGCTGATTTAAAAGACCACAAACATTCGGTATTGTCTTTTCATTTAAACTTACCTAGAATTCTATTTATTGTTCCCGTAGGGTTCAAACGGAAGATCGTTGATAGAGAGGAAAATTAACCAGAGATGAAAAGAAGAATGAGCGACCTGCGGACATTCGAGCACCGGAGCCATCCAGTCGTTCCGTTTAGGGTCTTCCTAAGACGGGTATTAATGAGCGCTGCGGTGGCGGGCTTGGTCATTTTCGCCGCTCTTTCAACGGGAATCTTCGGATATCATTTTATTGAGGACCTTCCCTGGATCGATGCGTTTCTAAACGCATCGATGATCCTTGGCGGCATGGGCCCGGTAAATGAGCTTCATTCAACCGCCGGGAAGATATTCGCAGGATGTTATGCGCTCTTCTCAGGTCTGATCTTCATGGTCGTCGCCGGTATACTCTTTGCTCCGATCATTCACCGCTTCCTCCACAAATTCCATATGGAAGGTGGAAAAAGGTGACGGAACGCGAAGACTTTTCAGACGCCTATCGGCGGGGGATGATCTTTGCCCATCGGGGGAATTTTGAAGGGGCCCGGCATTGCTTTAAAGAGGCCCTCGTAGAGGAGCGAATCTCCGGGAATATTGCCCGAATTACGGCAGTCCTTGGCAATCTCGGCAACGCTTTAGCGGTTTTAGGGAAACTGGCGGAGGCCAGGACCTGTTATGAAGAAATCCTGGCCCGTCAGAAGCCGGATTCAGATCCGCGTGCCATTGGTCAAACATTAGTCAACCTTGGCAATCTTTCAAGAGAACTGGGGGAAGCCCCGCGCGCTGAAGCCTATTATCTGGAGGCCGAGGAGTTCCTCAAGAGCAAAGAAGACCGCCATTCATTGGGAATGCTCTACAGCAATTTTGGACTCCTTGCCCACGACGCCGCAGATTTTGGAAAAGCGATTGGCTTTTTCGAAAAGGCGATTGCTTTGCATAAGAGGACTGGGCATGAAGAAGGACTGGCGGCCTCCTGGTATCAACTCGGCCGCACCTACCAGTCATTACAAGACAACGAAAAGGCGGAAACCTGTTTTAACCATTCCCAGACCCATTTTCACAATCTCGGAAACCCCGCAGGCGAAGCCGAAGCCCTGCGGGGCCTTGCCGACGTTTATGAAGCGAGAAACGATTTGGAGCTTGCGCTCAATTGCATCAAACGGGCGGCAGAAATTTGCCGCCGGTATCGTCTGCCGATCAACGAAAACGACACTGAAAGATTCAACCGGTTAAGTCGACGTTCCGGTATGCACTCAAAGCTCGAAGGTGAAAGCTCGAAGTAAAAGACCAAACATTTCCTTTGATCTTAGAGTTTCCATCCCTTCGGATTTTTACGCAAACGCCATGGCTCTTGGCTTTGAAATCTCTCTGACCGTTTCATAAACCTCTTGGGCTTGGGGAACCTTCAGAGCAATGTCAGCCTCCGAGATAACCCCCACGCAATTGCCCATCTGATCGACCACGGCGACACGCCGGACCTGATAGGCCTTCATCAGCGTTTCGGCGTTATGGACATCATCCGTCGGATGGCAGAAGATGGCCCTTGGGGTCATCAAGGCCCCTACTTTGACTTCCCCCGGAATTTTCCCTTCCGCGACAATCCCCATACAGAGATCACGATCGGTCAACACTCCGATCAGTTTGTGGGTCTTCTCATCGGCCACGGGGAGAAACCCCACATTCGCGCTCTTCATTAATTGGGCCGCCTGTTTAGCAGTTGAAGAGGCTAAAATAGATTTTGGATGTCTGGTCATAACGTCCTGGCATTTCATGGCATACCCCCGTTTTTGTTTTTATGTAAATAAACTTTCTAGAAATCCAGTAACCCGTATCTCATTTTAGGATCAGAGGTTGTTCCAAAATCAAGAAAAAGATTTTTTTAAAAAAAACAGCCTGGATCATGTTACAAAAATCGAAACAGTTGCTATAATAATAAATAGGTATTGTGATCTGATCCGTTAGCCAAAGGTTAGCATCCGATACGATCGAAAAATGAGGGCCTTTGCTATAAATACAGGCAAACCAGAAACCTCAAAGAGCATCTATTCCCGCTTTTCAGAAATCAACGGGGAACATCCCTTTAAGACGGCGGTGCAGAACGGCTATGTCGAATATGTCGTAAGAACGCGCCGTGGGGGATCTCTCTTCTATTTTAATTTTGACCTCGCCGAAGAGATCGGCCTGATTCCAAAGGGAGAGCGCCGCGTTTGTACGCCTGATCTTACCCGCGCCGTTCTCGACACCTTCAGCCTTCAGATCATCAACGAATACGACATTGCCCACAAGGTCAAAATTCCGGAAGAGGATCTCCGCCCCCATCGCTACATGGCGACCCGATACCTGCAGATGCAGCATCCCGATAAAAAAGGGCTCACCTCGGGAGATGGACGAAGCATCTGGAACGGGAGTTTCAAGGGGCATAAGGGCCGATGGGACATTTCAAGCTGCGGGGCCGGAGCGACCCGATTAAGCCCTGCAACAGCAATTGAACATCGATATTTTAAGACGGGCGACAAAAGAGCGGCCTACGGCAACGGCCTCCAAGACCTCCCCGACGGGATAGAAGCGGCCCTGATGAGCGATATTTTTCACAAAAACGGCATTCGGACGGAACGGGCGCTTGCAATTATCTCCTATGACGACGGAACCTGTATCACCGTCCGTGCTGGTAAAAACCTCCTCCGCCCCGCTCATTTCTTTATGCGTCTCAAGCAGGGGGACTTTGCGGGGTTAAAGCGGACGGTCGATTACTACATCGCAAGACAGGTCGAAAACAGGGAATGGCCCGCGATATCAGATCCCCAGAAAAGGTATCAAGACATGCTGGAGCGGATTACCATCGCCTTTGCTAAGGCCTCGGCGCAGTTCGAGAGCGAATATATCTTCTGCTGGATGGAGTGGGACGGCGACAATATCCTCTCCGACGCCGGGATTATCGATTACGGCTCGGTCCGCCAGTTCGGCCTCTTTCATCATGAATATCGATATGATGATGTCGACCGTTATTCAACGACGATTACGGAACAGAAGAACAAAGCGAAATATCTGATTCAGACCTTTGCGCAGTTGACCGACTACTTAATCACTGGAAAAAAGAAGAACCTGAAAAGCTTCGGACATCATCCGGCCCTGAATCGGTTTGACCAGATATTTAATGAAGGAAAAGATGAAGCGGCCCTCTACCGGATCGGTTTTGACAAACGGGCTCAAGAGCTCTTGTTGAAAAACGATCGGGACCGGAAGACGGTCCGTGAATTCAGGGGGTTGTTGCGCTATTTTGAAAACGCGAAAACGAGGCGGGGGCGCCACGCGGTGGCCGATGGCATTACCTGGGACGCCATCTTCTGCGTCCGTGACCTTCTGCGGGAATTGCCGGAACATTACCTGTCGGGCGCCGGGCGCCTCTCTCCGGAAGAGTTTATCGAGATATTAAAGTCGCAGTATGCGTCGAAGGCCGATGTTCGGATCTGCCGGAGCCGGCGCGAGAAGATATCCCGGATACAGCGCCTCTATTCCCTTCTGGTCCTCCAGGCCGCCGCGCTCAAGGGGGAACCGATCGACCGTCTCCTGCAGACGGTCCGGGACCGGTCGGCGCTGATCAATTGCTACAGCAGACTGACGGGCCATGCCGTCATCCTGATCGCCAAGCGGCTGGTCCGGGAAATGAAAGTCCTCTCAACCGAGGCCCTGCAGAAGATGTTTCAGAAATTTGTCGAAGAACAGATTCTCCGGCCCGAATCCCGGACGGCGCCCCAGAAGGGGCCAACCGCCTTCAAGCGATATGCCAAAGGGAGCGAGACAAGCCGGGTCTTAAATGCCATGTTCCATACGGTCAAAGAATACCGCGAAGGGCTCTGAACTAACTCTCCTGCATTTCAACCAGAATCAGACGATTTCCGTCCAGGTCATTCACCGATGAAAAATCAGCGCCCCCCGGCGCGCTTCTGATTTTGCTATGCTTGATCTTGCCGGCCTTAAGTTTTGCCGTCATTTTTTTCAGATCGTTGACCCGGATCATAATTCCCCACCCGCCATCCGACAGCTTCTTCTTTGCTACACCCTTAGGGGCCTCAACGGTGTGGAGGCCAAAAACCGTTCCGCCCGGCAGATTAAATTCTGCGTAAAAATCAGAGGCCATGGAAGGCTTCAGGCCGAACTTCGAATAAAAGGCGATCGATTTTTTGACGTTCTTCACCCCTGCCATTACCCATGAATCTGTGATCAAGCTCGCCATTTAAATCTCCTTACCTGGTTTTGAGGGTCATTTTATTTACCTGCCATCATAATAGGCCAGCCCGGCCGCCTCGTCAACGCACAATCTCCAAGTTCATTGAATTACAATCTCCCCTCTTCTATAATAAGATTCAATCCAAATGAGAAATTTAAGCCTCCGAATATCGATCGGAATTCCAAATCAGGAGACCTCTATGTATCAACGTATCGAATTAATTTTCCGCAAGGGCGCCGGGATGGGCGGATGAAATCTCTAATTAGAGTCATTTATTATCTCCGGCCCTACCGGGGGCTTGCGTTTTTGACCCTTTTTTCGGCCGCTCTTATTACCCTGATCGATCTCCTTCCCCCCTGGCTGATCAAGCTTACCATCGATAGCGTCATAAAGGAAAACAACCTCTCCTTGTTAAAATGGATCATCGGGGCGCTGGCTTTTGCCTATTTATTGAAAAATCTCCTCACCCTTTTACGAATCCGGTTAAACAATCATCTGGAGCAAAAGGTCATTTACGATATCCGGGACCATGTTTACCGATCTCTGCAAAGACTCTCCCTCAGCTATTTTGAGAACCGGTCGACGGGAGAACTGATGTCGCGGGTCAATAACGACGTTAATAATGTTGAGCGGATCTTTATCGACGGCATCGAGAGCATGACCATCGCCCTCTTTACGCTGGCTGGAATTACAACCGTTCTTTTTTACCTGAACTGGAGATTGGCCCTCCTCGCCCTGGTTCCGATCCCTCTTCTGATTTTAAGCGCGCTTAAATTCACCCGGAAAATCCACCGCCTTTATTCTATTATTCGGGAAAAATCGGCAATCTTGAATTCCCGGATTCAGGATTCAATTTCAGGGATTCGCGAAACCCTCTCCTTTAATGCCCATGACTTTGAGATCTCCCGTTTTAATCAGGCCAGCGGGGACTATTGCAATGAAAGTTTAAAGGTCTCCCGACTCTGGTCGCTCTATTCCCCCGGAATGATCTTCATCGGATCGCTCGGGACCCTGGTGGTTTTTGGCTTCGGAACCCTTCAGGTGACGCGCGGGTCAATGACCGTCGGCGAGCTGATCGCCTTTCTCTCTTATCTCGGCCTCTTCTATGTGCCGATCAACCAGATTCATTCGGTCAATCATATGCTTCAACATGCGCTTGCTTCAGGAGAACGGGTCTTTGAGGTGATCGACCAGAAGCCGGAAATCGTTAACCCGCAGCACCCTGTTTTCCCGGATTCCCGACTGAAAGGCCATATTCAGTTTCATCAAGTCACTTTCCATTACCGCCCGGATGTTCCTGTCGTCCGGGAGATCAGTTTTGAGGCCTTTCCGGGCGAAAAGATTGCGCTTGTCGGACCAAGCGGCGCCGGGAAGAGCACGCTCATCAAGCTTTTAATGCGGTTTTACGATATTCATGATGGGCGTATTACAATTGACGGCGAAGACATTCGAAATTTCGACCTCGCATCTCTGCGGAGCCAATTCGGGATGGTAGCCCAGGAACCGTTTCTTTTTAACGGAACGATAAGGGAGAATATCGCCTATAGCCTCCTCAACGCCACGGACGAAGAGATTTATCATGCGGCCGTTGCCGCCCGGGCTAATGAATTTATTCAGACCTTCCCGGAAAAATACCAGACCTGGATCGGAGAACGTGGGATCAAGCTTTCAACCGGTCAAAAACAGCGGATCGCCATTGCCAGGGCGATTTTAAAAAACGCTTCGATCATTATCCTCGATGAAGCCACCTCAAATATCGACACCGAAACGGAACTGAAAATTCAGGAAGCGCTGGAAGTGTTGACCGCACAGAAAACCACTTTTATCATCGCGCACCGGCTTTCTACCGTCCGGAACGCTTCCAAAATACTGTTTATCGACGATGGACGGCTGGTGGAACAGGGAACCCATACGTCCCTTTTGGAACAGAAAGGGAGATATGCCTCTCTTTATGAACATTACCTGGCTCCCGTCACCCCTCATCACTAAATGAAAATGTCAATTTACCCCAAGATTATTCCTCTCTTCCCGCTCCCGAATCTGGTCTTTTTTCCAAAGACTTATCTCCCGCTCCACATTTTCGAGCCGAGATACCGTGAAATGGTTCAAGATGCGGAAAAAGAGGGTCAGATCATCGGCGTGGTAATGCTAAAAGACGGGTGGGAAGAGAACTATTACGGAAACCCAGAGATCTGTTTAGAGGGGTGCGCCGGTGAACTGACAACCGTTCAGCCTCTGGAAGATGGGCGGTTCAATATTCTTTTAAAGGGTCTCTTCAGATTCTCGGTAAAGGATCAGTTCTTCGATAAAAACTATCGGGAGGCTTTCATTGAACCGTTCGCTCAAGATAATGCCGAGGGGAGTCTGCCGCTTAAACTGAAAGAGGACT
>DATNMI010000192.1:0-3641 GCA_035602375.1 Nitrospiria bacterium
AGGTTCGGCCCCCGATATCGCCGGAAAAGGGATCGCCAATCCGGTTGCGCAGATTCTCTCGCTCGGCATGATGCTCAAATTCGCCTGCGGAATGGAAAAGGCTTCTGACGGGGTGGAAGCGGCGGTTCGGAAAGTCCTCGATCTCGGATTCCGAACGCAGGATATCGCCCAGAAGAGTGGAAGTGAAAAAATCGTCGGGACCCGGGAAATGGGAGACCTCATTGCCCGTGAAATCAAGGAAAGCTGATTGGCCATGTTGAAAAAGAAGAAAGCTTATAAAGTTGCTATTGTCGGCGCCACCGGCGTTGTCGGCAAGGAAATGATTGAAATTCTGGAGGAGCGGAAATTTCCGGTGGAAGCGCTTTACCCGTTTGCTTCTTCCCGTTCCGCCGGAACCCTCGTCCAATTTTGCGGGAAGGATGTCGTTGTCCGGGAGCTGAAGGCCGATTCTTTTGACGGGGAGGGGATTGATTTCGCCCTTTTTTCCGCCGGGTCCGGGACCAGCCTTAAATACGGGCCTCTGGCGGCAAAGGCCGGAACCATTGTGATTGACAACTCCAGCGCTTTTCGAATGGACCCTTCCGTCCCGCTGGTCGTTCCCGAAGTGAACATGAAAGCGGCGTTCAGCCATAAAGGAATCATTGCCAATCCCAACTGTTCCACGATCCAGATGGTGGTAGCCCTTCAACCGATTCACAAGGCGGCCCGGATCAAGCGGATCGTCATTACCACCTTTCAGTCGGTTTCCGGCAAAGGGAAGAAGGCAATGGACGAACTGATGGACCAGACCCACGCGCTCCTTTCCTTCAAGGAGGTGGTCCATAAGGAATTTCCCCATCAGATTGCTTTTAATTGCCTTCCGCACATCGATGATTTTCTCGATAATGGCTATACCAAGGAAGAGATGAAAATGGTCAACGAGACGCACAAGATCATGGGGGACGACTCCATTCAGGTGACTGCGACTACGGTCAGGGTGCCGGTTTTCCGCTGTCATTCCGAATCGGTGAATATCGAGACGGAAAAGAAACTTTCGCCGAATGATGCCAGAGCCCTTCTGGCCTCAGCGCCCGGCGTGATAGTGTTTGACGATCCCCGCCGGAATGTTTATCCCCTTCCAGCGGAGCATGCCGGGCAAGATGAAGTTTTTGTCGGCAGAATCCGCGAAGATTTCTCAACGCCCAACGGACTGAACCTCTGGATTGTTTCCGACAATATCCGGAAGGGGGCGGCGCTTAATGCTGTCCAGATCGCGGAAGAAATGATCAGGGCGTCATGATCGGATACGAATCTGAACTGATTGAGAAGGTCAATCGGCTAAAAAAAGAGCGGAAAGCCGTCATCCTCGCCCACAACTATCAGGTTCCTGAAGTTCAGGATGTGTCCGATTTCGTCGGCGACTCTCTGGAACTTTCCCTGAAGGCCGCGCGCACCGACGCTGAGGTAATTGTTTTTTGCGGTGTTCATTTTATGGCGGAAACCGCCGCGATCCTCTGTCCCGGAAAAAAAGTCCTGATGCCTGATATCAATTCCGGCTGTCCGATGGCCGATATGATTACCGCGAACGATGTCCGGGCGATGAAATCGGCCCATCCGGGGGCGATCGTCGTCTGTTATGTCAACACTTCGGCGGAGGTTAAAGCCGAGAGCGATATCTGCTGTACCTCTTCCAATGCTGTGAAAGTAGTCCAGTCTGTCCCATCTGAAAAGGATATTATTTTTATTCCGGACAAACACCTAGGAAAATTTGTGGAGGAACAGGCGGGCAGGAAGATGATTCTTTTTGACGGCTATTGCCCCAGTCATGTCCGGATGATGTCGGAAGAACTCCACCGGGTCAAGGGAGCCTTCCGCGACGCACCGGTGCTGGCGCATCCTGAAACGCCGGCCGAGATTTCAGGAGAGGCCGACCATGTCCTCAGCACGAGCGGTATCTTGCGGGTTGCCCATGAGCTGTCAGCCTCAACGATTATTGTCGGAACCGAACCGGGAATCATACACCGGTTGAAGAAGGAAAACCCGGAAAAGACCTTTGTTCCGGCCTGTCAATGGTGCAACTGCGCAAACATGAAAATGAACACCCTTGAAAAAATCTTCTGGGCGCTGGAAGACCTGTCCAATGAGGTGGTGGTTCCGGAGAAAATCCGCCTGAAGGCCAGGCACGCCGTCGACAGGATGCTGGCCATAGCGCCATAATCCTTCTGTTCTGGCCTTTCGGGAGACGATGAAACTTTCAGATTTTGACTACCCCCTCGGTGAGGCGCTGATCGCCCACTATCCGTCGGTCAAGCGGGACAGTTCCCGTTTAATGGCCATGCACCGGAAAAGCGGCGAGATCTTTCATCACGTTTTTTCGGACCTGCCCGCGCTTCTCCCTTCCGGTTCTCTTCTTGTGTTGAACGATTCCAGGGTATTTCCCGCCCGTCTCAGGGGCGTCCGGGAATCGGGTTCTCCTTCCGAAATTCTGTTGCTGAAGGCGCTATCGCCGTTCCGATGGCAGGTTCTCCTGCGGGGCCGTTTCAGGGCCAAACAGAGCGTCTCCCTTGAAGGGGGTCTTAGAGCGCAATTGATAGAGAGCGCGGATAACGGGACGGTGATCGTGGAATTTCCCATTGATCAGCAGAGCGTCCGGGAGCACTTTTTGGCCTATGGGGAAGTTCCCCTGCCGCCTTATATCGTGAGAGATGCGGGGAAAAGCCTTCCCTCCGATCGGGAGGCCTATCAGACTGTGTACGCCAGAGAGTATGGCTCCGTCGCGGCGCCGACCGCGGGGCTTCATTTTACCAGGGACCTTCTTTTACGGTTAAACGATACCGGTATTGAAACGGCTTTTGTGACCCTTCATGTCGGAGCGGGGACCTTCCGTCCGGTAAACTCCGAAACGGTCGAGGCGCATCGGATGGATGAAGAGTTTTTCGAAATCCCAGCGGAGACTGCGTTGAAAGTGAACCGGGCGCGCCGGGAGGGAAAGACGATCATCGCCGTTGGAACCACCGCTACGCGGGCTCTTGAAACGGCGTCGGATGAGGAAGGCGTCGTCTGCGAAGGAAAAGGAACGACCCGCTGTTTTATCTATCCCGGATACCGTTTCAAGACGATCGGAGGCCTGGTGACCAACTTTCATCTTCCGAAATCGACGCTCCTTCTTCTGGTATCCGCATTTGCGGGAAGGGGCGCCATTCTCAACGCCTATCAGGAGGCGATGGAGCGAAAATACCGGTTTTTCAGTTACGGCGACGCAATGTTGATTCTATGAACAGGCAGCGGAAGAAAAAGAAAAAAATAAAGGGACTGTTTAAAGGCGTCCTTCTGGGCGCTGTCTTGATTTCTCTTGTCACGCTCTCCATCTGGGTCTTTTTCCATCCCATGCAGGCGAGAGCGAAAAAGGAAAACAGAAAGCCCCAATCTCCGGTCCCGGTCGTCAAGTCGATTCCTTCCCGGGACCCGACCTTTTATAAGAGTCTGAAAGAAAGAAAAGACGGTTCGGGGGGGAAGGGAAATATCGTCGGGCTTGTGCCTCCGGAAGTCTCTTCTCGGCCGGAAAGCAGCGCTGATTCGCTCCCGGAGGGGCCGCTTTCCAGCCGCTTTACCCTCCAGGTCGCTTCTTTAAAGGACTATAAAAAGGCCTTGGCTTTGAAAGA
>DATNMI010000237.1:0-2100 GCA_035602375.1 Nitrospiria bacterium
AGCGACGCCCATGCCTGGGTGGAAGTCTATTTCCCCCGGAGCGGCTGGATCACGTTTGACCCAACGCCTGCTGTGCCGGGAACCTCCCGCGGAACGGGACAGACTCTGGCGGCCAGGATTAAAACAGCCTTGGTACCGCTCAACCAGTGGATGGACGCGATGAAGTACAGGTGGGAACGGTATTTTATCCGCTATTCCTTCAGGGACCAGATGGAGATTGCCTCAGAGGTTCAGAAAAAGGGATCTTCCATGGGCCAGGCATTCGAAAAGAAAATCGACGGTCTAAAGCGCTTTTTTTCGGACCGGCAGGGGTTTCTGAAGGTTTTTGCAGAACTTGTGCTGGCAGGTCTTCTGTTGTCGGTATTGATCGCTCATTTTTGGAGAAACCGCTTGCGTTTCTTGAAACAGGCGCCGAGGCGCGAAGAGATTCTCTTTTATTTTACCTTCCTCGATCTGGTTTCTGGAAAAAACCTCGAAAAGCCTCCCGCGCTGACCCCGCTGGAATTTTCCGTCCGCGTTTCAAATGTCTTGAAAACGCCGGGAGAGTCCTTCAGGCGGGAAACCGCTTTCCTCACCGATTGGTATTACCGTATCCGTTTTTCCAGGGAAGAACCGACAGAGGCCGACCGGCATGCCATTGCGCGGTCATTGGACGCGATCCGGGAACTACTCGATACAAAAAAATCCTGAAACAGAGCGCCAGGAAACGAACGGGGAACATTCGGGGTTACCGGGTCTCCTCGCCTGCGGCGAGGATCCAGGACATATAGGCCTTATCAAAGTCGGAAATGCGGACAAATTTTAATCCATATTTAAATTCTTCAGGAGTGGAACCATCGAGTTGCTCAGACCAGACCACCTCGGCATTCAGGGCAATTTCGATTTCCTTGTGATAAAAAGTCATATCTATCGAGTCCCCCCTATTTAAAAGAGAGGAGGCGATAAACATCAACCCGCCATGGCTGAGATTCTGGATTTCGGCCCACCCTTCTTTTCTTTCGACATTCGGAACGCGAAAGCCGCCCTTCAATTCCACAGCGATTCTTGGAAAAGTCCTCAGTTTGTCTTTAGGAGACTCTTTGAACATCGACTTTCTCGGAAAGTTGCGTCTGTTAATAAATGATCTGAATTGGGTTCGGTCTGATGAATGAACAATAAAAAAGCCGAGCCACCGGGACGACAAAAATAATTTTGTCACCTCGGCGACCCGGCTTTCTTAAAACACAAATACTGACGTTTCTAATTTGGTTTAAGACCCGTAGCTTTGCGTCCTGCCGTTACCGGCAGTTTGCTCTGATAGAAGGTGTGGTTTGAATTCATAAAATGTTTACCATAATTAAACAGAGTCGTCAACAGGAAGTTTTGAGCATTTTGAGGAGGATTTTTTCAAGCGAACGCTTCGGCCAGTTTAAAGAGTTCCGCGGAACGTTCAGGGGAAAGAATTCCGCGGGCCATCGGAAAGAGAAGCTTGTCTTCCCGGGTCAGATGGGTGGAGAGTATCCGCATGAATTTGTACCCGTGGTTGGACATCTCCTTGATTCTGGCCAGGTCCTGGTTGTTTTGCAGAGACTGGATTTCTGAAAGAGAAGCGAGAAAAAGTGCGCGGGCGCCTCTCATCTCTTCATGCTCTTTTACCAGAGACTGGAGGGTTTCTTCCGGGACTTTGTCTTTCAGCGCCGGGAACAGAAGATGATCTTCGATTTTTTCATGAAGGGTCAGCTCCTTTTCGATTTCGCGGGATAATTCAAGGAGAGGGTCGATGTTCTGTTTGGCCTTGATCAAAAGCTGCGGAAGACGGTTAATTTTCTGAACAATGGTCTTATGTTCTTCTTCTAATCTGTTAATGATATTCATTGAAAATGGCCCCTTATTTTGAAGCGAAATGTTCTTTTAATAGTTGATAAGCGGCGATCAGTTTCCGGAGTTTCGGTTCATGGCATCTGTCTCCCCCGTTGGCGTCCGGATGAAGCTCCTTGGCAAGTTTTCTGAAGCGAGCGGTAATGACTTTCAGAGGGGTATTGGAAGGAAGATCAAAAAGGGCCAATGCATCTTCGGGAGAGCCGAATTCCTTTCTTCCATCTTCTGATCCCGGTCCTTCCT
>DATNMI010000336.1:0-3574 GCA_035602375.1 Nitrospiria bacterium
ATACTTTCTTTTGAAAACCTTCTTGAGATTTTCTTTGCCATCCATGATCCGACCACGCCAAACCGCCAGGGCGCTGACAGCGGAACCCAATACCGTTCGGTGATTTTCTGTCATTCACCGGTCCAGGAAGCGGCGGCCCGCGCCATGATCGCGAAGATCGACGGCTCCCGGGAATGGAAAAACCCCGTGGTGACGGAAGTTGCTCCCTTTGATGTTTTTTATCCCGCTGAAGATTATCATCAGGCCTATTTTATAAACAATCCCTTTCAGCCCTACTGCATGGCAGTGGTCGGTCCAAAGGTGAATAAATTCAGGAAGACCTTCCCCGAAAGGCTCAAATCTCCTTGAGAAAATATCTGACTCTTTTCAGGGTGAACTGGCAGAACTCCCTTCAGTACCGCGCATCGACCGTTATTTATATCGTCGGGTACGGACTTTATATTTCGGTTCTCCTCTACCTCTGGCACTCGGTCTACCAGTCGGGGAAACAGATGGGAGCCTATTCCGTTTCCGATATGATGACCTACTATCTCCTCCAGATGATCATGAACACGGTCATCCTCTCTTACATCTCCTGGGACCTGATTGACCAGATCCGGGAAGGGTTCTTTTCCAATTTTCTGATCAAGCCGGTCAATACCCTCGCTTACTGGTTTACGATCAACCTATCCGGGAAACTTCTTGAAATCATCTATATCGGAACGACCCTCCTGGTTTTATACCTGACCTTCGGCAAATATTTTGTCCTGCCTCCGGACTGGAAAACTGGGGGGATCTTTCTGATCTGCCTCTTCCTTGCGCTTTGTCTCTCTTTTCTGCTTGATTTCTGTATTGCCATGATTGCTTTCTGGCTGATCCAGGTCCGGGTGTTCAAATTCATGCTCCAGTACATCATCTTTTTCTTCGCGGGAGCGATTCTGCCCCTCGATCTTTTCCCGGAATGGCTGAGGGGGATCATTTACGCGCTTCCCTTCCAATACATCATTTTCGTACCGATCCAGATCTACCTGGGCAAAATATCGGTCTCCTGGGATTTCTTCCTCCGGGAACTGGCCTGGATCTTTTTTTTTCTGGTCCTGGCCAGGCTCATGCTAGCCCGCGGGATCAGGCGTTATGAGGCGGTCGGAGGTTGATGGCGTGAAAACTCTGAAGAGATACCTCTCCCTCTACCGTTCGTTTCTGAGCCATAATTTGAAAAACGAAATGATCTATCGGACCAACTTCCTGATCCTGATCGTGATGGATTTCTTTTTCATGGGGGTCAATGTGGTTTTTTTTGCCCTGATCCTCGACAAGGTCGAATCGATCGGCGGATGGAACTTTAACCAGATGCTGATTTTGATCGGGACGGTTGGCATCGTGAGAGAGATGGCCTACCTGACCTTTCGTCAGGGGTTTCTCAACATCGGAGATTATATCCGGACGGGGGAATTCGATCTCCTTCTGGTCAAGCCGGTCTCTCCCCAGTTTCATCTTGGATTTCGGCATATCTCCCTGACCGAAAGCCTCGGGGAGGGGATCATGGGGGTGCTTCTCGTGGTCACAGGCTATCTCCGCCTCCCGCCTGAAGCGGCCCTGAATATTCCGGTCTACATAGTCTTTCTTCTGATTTCCCTGGTGATCTATTATTCCTTCTGTTTGATCGTCAACAGCGCCGTCTTCTGGATTATCAAGTCACAGGAGTTGAACACGGTTGTCTACTACTTTATGGAAACCGCCCGCTATCCGAGGGATATCTTTAAGGGATTCGGAAAAGCCCTCTTTACCTTTGTCATTCCGGTCAGCCTGATCGCCACGACGCCGGCCTCCATACTGGCCGGAAAGACAGACCCCCGGCTCCTGCTTCTTACCGCGGGCGTGGCGGCGGGGTTGCTCCTGATTGGCACGATGGTCTGGCGTGTCAGCATCAGACACTATTCATCCGCCAGCAGTTAACGACAAGGAAAAAACACCAGTGTCTATCATTGAAGTCCGGAATCTTACCAAATCATTTGATTATTTCAAGAAGGAACCGGGTCTGCTCGGTTCGGTCAAATCGCTCTTCTGGCGCGAAACCCTATATAAAGACGCGATTCGGAACATTAATTTTAATATTGAAGAGGGAGAACTGGTCGGGTTTCTGGGCCCAAACGGCGCCGGAAAGACGACGACCCTGAAAATCCTGGCCGGAATTCTTCTTCCTAGCGGCGGAAGCGCCCGCGTTCTCGGGTACGAACCCTGGAAACGGGACCGGACCTATCAAAAACAGTTCTCGATCGTCATGGGACAGAAAAATCAGCTCTGGTGGGACCTCCCGGCCATCGAATCATTTTCACTCAACCGGGAAATCTATGAAATTCCTGCCGAGGCCTACAAAAAGAAGCTGGCCGAACTGGTCGAGATCATGGACCTGAAAGATCTCCTCCAGATCCAGGTCAGGAAGCTCTCTCTGGGAGAGCGGATGAAGTGCGAGCTGGTGGCCGCCCTGCTTCATGAGCCCCGGGTCCTCTTTCTGGATGAGCCGACCATCGGGCTTGACGTGGTGTCCCAGGAAAAAATCAGGCAGTTCATTGAAACCTACAACCAGGTTAGCCGGACCACGATTCTATTGACCAGCCATTATATGAGGGATGTGGAACGGCTTTGCAAGCGGGTTCTGGTTATTGCCGGCGGCGGGATTATCTATGATGGTTCCCTTGAGGACCTTGTCAACAGGTATGTCGACCACAAGATCGTTACCGTCCAGTTCCGGAGGCCGGTGCCGGAGGGTCCCATCGCCAGGTTTGGAGAGGTTGTGGAAAGGGACGGTCTTCACATGGTGATCAAGATACCCAAAAAAGAGGTTCCCCAGAGAGTGCAGGAAATACTTGCCGGCTTTCCCGTTGAAGATCTGTCGGTGGAAGAAGTCAAAATAGAGGAGGTTATCCAAAAGATTTTTGAATCAGGCCGAAAAAGTTAATGGCCCTTTTTAGGCTGTTTCATCAGGAAGAGAAGCGGCATAACAAGAAACGTTGCCAGTCCCACCAGAAAGAAAGTGTCTACAAAAGCCATCATGTTCGCTTGCCTGGTCAATTGGCCGTACATGGTGCCATAGGTCATTCCCTTCGCGGTCACCGGGTCCAGCCCTTGCGCGATAAATGTGTTGAAAATGTCATTCGCCCGCGCCGTTGTTTCGGGATCAAACGACGTAATATGGGCGCCTAGCGTTGCCTGATGAAATTGTGTCCTTCGGGCCAGAATGGTGGTGACGAGGGCGATCCCAAAGCTCCCTCCCAGGTTGCGCATCAGGTTCATCATTCCGGTTCCGTTCCCGATCTGATCTTTGGGAAGATAGGAGAGGGAGGCGATATTAATCGGGATGAAAAGAAACGCGAGCCCGAAACCCTGCACAATCCGCGGAATCGTAATAGACCAGAAGTCGAGCTGAAGGTTGAAGTGAGACATCTGAAAAAGGGAAATCCCGGTGATGGCAAGTCCTAGAGCGACCATCAGGCGGGCGTCTATTTTTCCAACAAATCTTCCGACAAACGGCATCATGATCAGAACCGAGACCCCTCCGGGAGTCAGGACTAATCCGCTGTCCATGGCGCTGTAT
>DATNMI010000344.1:0-10793 GCA_035602375.1 Nitrospiria bacterium
GGAGGAACAAGCCATAATGATGAACAGGTCATTCTTTCACGATTCCAGCTGGCCTTTTGACCTCTGACGACCAAAATACCGCATCACAGGATTCGGGGTATTTTTTAGATGGGCTAACCTTTGCAGATAAAAAATTAGACAGGGAAAGTAAAAATGTTATTCAGAAATTTAATTTCCTTATTCTTTTTGTTTGTCGTGGTGACGCCCAGAGTAATTTCCCTCCCGGTTTTGTTTTGGATATGATCCGTAATAAATAGCCGTTTGTCTTCTTGCTAAGTTTGCTCGCTGGCCAGATACCCTGGTTTGAGGTCGATTTCCGCTTCAAAAGTCTGTTTCTTGAAATTCAAAAGAGAAGAGGAGAAGTGAATTGCCTTCTGACAATCCTTCCAAAGTATTTATCGCCCGGGGTCTGACGAAAATTTATCGAATGGGGGAGGTTGAAGTTCATGCCCTTCGAGGAATCGACCTAGAGATTTTTGAGGGTGAGTTTGTGGTTTTATTAGGGCCCTCAGGGAGCGGGAAATCGACTTTATTAAATATTCTCGGAGGACTTGACGCGCCTACCGGTGGCCAAGCTTTTTACAGGGAACATGATCTGGTAAAAGCAAGCGAACAGGAGTTAACCCGCTACCGGCGCGAGCATGTCGGTTTTGTCTTTCAGTTTTACAATCTCATTCCCAGCCTGACTGTCCGGGAAAATGTCGCTTTAGTGACAGAGATATCTGAAAACCCGATGAGTCCTGACGAGGCCCTTGAAAGGGTCGGGCTTCAGGACCGACTAAATCATTTTCCGTCTCAACTCTCAGGAGGAGAACAGCAGCGTGTTGCGATTGCCAGAGCGATTGCAAAACGTCCGGATGAACTCCTTTGCGATGAGCCTACCGGAGCATTGGACTACGATACCGGAAAAGTTGTTCTAGATGTCATCGCGAGGATCAATCAAGAACTCAAAACGACTACCGTTGTGATTACTCATAATGCCGCAATTGGAGGGATGGCCGACCGCGTCTTCAGGCTTGCCAATGGCCGGATTGATTCCGTAAAAAGAAACGTAACCAAACTTACATCGGGAGAGCTGCGATGGTGAAGGCCATTGACCGCAAACTCATTCGAGACCTTTTTTTAATGAAAAGTCAGGTCGTAACGATCGGATTGGTGGTGGCCTGCGGGATTGCGGCTTTTGTCGCCTCTTTAAGCACTTACGATTCTCTTACCTGGTCGCAGGAGGGTTACTATAAAGAGGGTCGTTTCGCTAATATTTTTGCATCGCTGAAGGTAGCCCCCGAGGGAGTGATCAAAAGAGTAACCGATATACCTGGGGTGGCCGAGGCAGAGTCTCGTCTGGTTTATGACGTCACCTTGGACATTCCTAGCATCACAGAACCGGTGGTTGGCAGAGTCATTTCAATTCCGGACGGCGGCCAACCTTTCTTGAATAAACTTTATTTAAGGAAAGGACGATTTATTGAACCGGGACGCCATAATGAGGTCCTGGTGAGTGAAAGTTTTGCCACCGCAAATGGTTTGAAACCGGGTGACCGGATTGTCGCTATTCTTAATGGAAAACGGGAGGCTCTTCACATCGTTGGGGTGGCGCTTTCGCCGGAATATATTTACGTGGTCGCTGGTGGAACTCCCATTCCCGATGATAAACATTTCGGCATTCTCTGGATGAATCGGTCAGCTGTTGCGTCTGCTTTCAATATGGTAGGGGCTTTTAATCATCTGGTTCTAACTGTTGGTCCTGGCTTCTCCGCAGAGCCGATCATCGAATCTCTTGATAATATTCTGGAACCTTACGGAGGACTTGGAGCCTATGATCGCAAAGAACAACTTTCCAATCGGTTAATTACTCAGGAAATCCGGCAACAGAGGGCGATGGCGATTACGATACCGACTATTTTTTTAGGCGTTGCAGCTTTCTTGATCAATGTCGTAATCGGGAGGCTTGTCAGCACCCAACGGGAGCAGATTGCGGTGCTAAAAGCGCTTGGTTATAAAAACAGTACGATTGGAATCCACTATCTTAAAATGGCGGCCTTTATTGTTCTGGCAGGTTCAGTCCTGGGCCTTCTGGTTGGCATATGGCTCGGAGATAAAATGACTGAACTTTATTCCGCTTTTTTTAGATTTCCTTTGAAGACTTATCGTCTGGCGCCTGGACTGCCCCTGATAGCGATAGGAATTAGCGTAATGGCAATGATTTCAGGAGTTTTGAATGCCGTGTACCATGTTTTAATCCTGCCGCCTGCCGAAGCAATGCGTCCGCCGGCGCCTCCATCCTATCGCCGGACAATCATTGAAAATTTGCGAGTTTTTAATCTTTTACCTCTAGAATTTCGGATGATCGTAAGAAATATTGCCAGAAGACCTTTTCGCGCCCTTTTGTCTTCTCTTGGGGTAGCTTTAGCTGTGGGAATTTTGATTTCAGGTACGTTTATGTACGATGCCATCGATTATATGATCAATTCTCAGTTTTTAACCTCTGAACGGGAAGATGCGACAATTGGATTTACACAGCCGGTCTCTTATCGGGCTAGAAATGAGGTAGAACATATTCCTGGAGTTCTCTTCGCTGAAAAATACAGGACTGTTCCGGTAAAAATGTCGGCAGGACATCGATCATTTCGAACAGCCATTTTGGGTCTTCCAAAAAATGGGGAGTTAAAACGCCCACTTGATCAGAGGCTTCATCCGATTCCAATTCCAACGGAAGGAATTTTATTAACAGACAGGCTGGGGGAATTTCTAGGGGTTCAGGTAGGAGAGAGGATTACGATTCTGGCCCTGGAGGGCTCAAGAGTTACTCGGGAGGTGGTCGTCGTCTCTCTGGTCAACGACCTGCTAGGGCTTTCGGCTTATATGGACCTCGATGCCCTCAACCGTATGATGGGGGAAGGGGATTCTGTCACCTCGGTGGCGGTAAGAATGGAAAGATCATTTTCAGATCTCTTTTATGTCCGAGTTAAAGAGTTGCCCAAAGTCGCCACCGTTAATATAAGAGAGACATTCATCCGAACTTTTAACGAGACCACAGCAAAATATATTGTTGTATTTATTGGTATTTTGACAGGATTTGCGGCTATCATCGCTATCGGCATTGTTTATAATAATGCCCGAATCGCTCTTTCGGAGCGAATCTGGGAGCTTGCCAGTCTCCGTGTTCTGGGTTTTACCCGTCGTGAAGTGTCCACTCTTTTGTTGGGAGAGCTTGCGCTGGAACTTTTATTAGGAATTCCAATTGGATTTGCGATCGGTTATCTATTTGCTTCGGCCTCCATCTCTCTGACCGACACCGAATTGTTCCGACTTCCTCTGATTATCGAAGCAAAGACTTACGCTTATGCCGCCATTGCGGTTCTGGCATCGGGCGTAATCAGCGCGATGATTGTTCGGAATCGGATAGACCATTTAGATCTGGTGGGTGTTTTGAAGACACGGGAATGACTATTATGATTAAATGGCTTAAAAAATATTATGGCATTTTGGCTGGGCTAGCCATTATTTTTATTCTTGTCTTGATTTTCTGGCCAAAACCGGTAGAGGTAGAAGTCTCCACGGCTAGTCTGGGAAGTTTTCAACAGACAGTCCGTGAAGATGGAAAGACACGTACGCGGAACCGTTACGTGGTGTCCGCTCCATTATCCGGGACTCTTCAACGGATTGCTCTCAAAGCTGGAGATTCAGTGGAGAAAGATCAGATCGTTGCCGTTCTCATTCCAAGCGTTCCTCCTCTGATCGATGTTCGAACCGGAAAGGAGCTCAGGGAACGGGTCGGATCAGCGGAGTCTTCTAAAAAACGGGCGGAAACTTCTGTAGAACGGGCTAAGGTCTCACTAGATCATGCCAGATCGGAATATGAACGGATCAGGGAGCTTGCCAATAACAATTTTGTTTCAAAACAGGATTTGGAAATTGCAGATCTCGCGGTCAAGCTCGGGACCAAAGAACTTGAAGCGGCCATTTTTCAAAGTCATGGGGCGGAACATGATCTGGAAGGCGCTCGGGCGGCTCTGGCAAGATACCAGAGAGAGGCTGTTACGGGGAAAAGTTCCGGTGAAAACTGGGAAATACGTTCGCCGGTATCAGGTAAGGTCTTAAGGGTTTTTCAGGAGAATGAAGGAGTGGTTAATTCCGGAGCCCCCATTCTTGAAATGGGGAACCCCGAAGATTTGGAGATTGTGGTCGACGTCCTGACGTCGGATGCCGTATTAATTCAACCTGGTGCCGAGGTGAGTATCCAACGATGGGGTGGAAATGAGCCTTTGAAAGGACGAGTCAGATTAATTGAACCATCTGGGTTCACCAAAGTCTCAGCTTTGGGAATTGAGGAACAGCGGGTCAACGTAATTATTGATATTATTTCTCCCGTAGAAAAATGGAGGAGTTTGGAAGATGGATTTCAGTTGGATGCTGAGATCATTACATTTAGGTCAAATAATGCGGTAACACTTCCGGCGAGTTCTTTGTTCAAAGAAGCAGATCAATGGTCAGTATATCTTTTTTCCAATGGGCGCATCAAAAAACGATCAGTTGTTATTTCGCATCGCAGTGGACTTGAAGCGATGGTTGAAAAAGGGATTGAACCGGGCGAAAAGGTAGTCATCTACCCGGGTGATGCGGTGAAAGACGGAATTCGGGTGAAGTTGAAAAAATAGGTGTTTTAAGATTTGAACTGACTGAAGGTTTTCTCGGGAAATAGCTTTCCAACGTCCTATTACCCGTAAAAATAAACACAGGTTAGTCATTCCGCGCCGAATTTTCTTCAAAAAAGTCTGTTAAAATGGATATCCTCCCTACCTGGGTCCATAGGATTATTCAATAAAGTGGTATAGAGTTACGACGACGGAATCCGGATATCGTCATCTTCGAAAGAGCCGCTTTCAGCCCAACGGCGGCACGCAGCACAGTTTAAAGCACTACCCACGGACTTTCGTTGATAGATGGATTTCTCTATGAAGAAACCCCATAGGGCCCTTTGGTGGTTTGTGGCAGGAGCAATCCTTTTTCTAGGAATGGTCCTTTACCTTCCTTTTCTCAGGGAATTATTCCGGTTTGGACTTTTACACTTAATTGACTCGGTAATTTGTTTCACCGCAGGGGTCATTAGCGTCATTTGGTTTGAGTCACTAAAAATGGCTAAGCAATATTTTAAATTTTTACCGTCAATACCTATTTATTGAATCGGGGGCTATTTTAAATTCGCGCCATGAGGAGATCTATCTCTGAAATAAGGGAAGGTCAACAAATTCAGTTCCTAAACTCTTGTTATCAACCGGCTTGAGGATTATCTTTGGCTATAGGCAAAATTCAGATTTCTGAAGTCTAAGATTTTGCAGGTGGAAGTAACAGAAGGCCGCAAGCGGAACGAAAAACTCATGGTATAATTAATCATTGTGGAGATTTGAAAACTTAAAAAGGGGAGACACCATGAGCAGACTTCTAATTATCTTTTCTTTTCTGATGCTGTTTGTTTCAGCCGTCCTGGCGCAGGAGAGCGCTCCGCCTGCCACCGCGGTCCCGCCAAAAGCGAAAGAGGCGGTAGTCGCGTCCGACGCGGTATCAAAGGCGATCTTTACGAGCGATGTGAAAGAACGGGCGCCGGTGGATGAGCTGATGAGCGCCCCGACGACTGTCGGAAAGGTCTTTTTTTACACCGAGGTCAAAGGTCTGGAAAATCAGGAAGTGATGCACCGTTGGGAATTCAACGGCAAGGTGATGAGCGAGGTGAAATTCAAGGTCGGGGCTTCCCGCTGGAGAATGTGGTCCAGCAAGAACCTTCAGGCTGCCTGGGCCGGCCAGTGGAAGGTTTCAGTCGTTGATTCCAGCGGAAAAGTGCTGGGAGAGAAAACCTTTGATTACGGAAAATAAGGGTTGGTAAAAAAATACCCACGGGCGATACCCGCCCGTGGGTTTAAATTCAGGAAAGTAACAGCTTACGCTTTAATGTCCACTTTGATCTTTTTTGGTTTCACCTCTTCTTTTTTACCCATGGTGACCGTCAGAACCCCCTTGTCATAGGCGGCCTCGATCTTCTCCGCATTTACGGAATCGGGAAGCGAGAAGTAGCGGTTAAACTGCCCATAAACCCGCTCTACCCTGTGGTAATCTTCCCGTTTTTCCTCATGCTCCAACTGCCGGTGACCTTTAACCTGAAGGGTTCCTCCTTCAACGGTAATGTCGATGTCTTTCATCTCCATTCCCGGAAGTTCCGCTTTGAGAATAAACGCGTCGTCTTTCTCAAAGATATCGACCGCCGGGACCCAATCGACCCCTTCAACCGGTTTTGCGAAGTCAAAGGGGAACTTGAAAAGAGGATCTTCCAATAGCTTGGACATTCTTTCCTGTAGTGTGTTGATCTCTTTCAGCGGCGACCATTTTGTGAGTGGCATAAAGCACCTCCTTGGATTAAAATTATCTTCATGATGGCAAGATTTTATATAAGTCCCTTTTTGGGGAAATCAAGGGATATGGAAAAAGAGAGTGGTTTAATGTTATTGTTAAAGGGGTAAGTTAAACAGGAAACGGGAGGATGGTTGTGGCAAGAATTAATATGAAAATTACGGGAATGACCCCTTTTTTGGAAGGTTCGGTCTGTCATATTCGTCTTGGTTGGGTGAACCCGCAGGACGCCTTTTCTTTCACGACGGGTCAGTTTGCGACCCTTTCGCTTCCCGGCGAGGAGAAAGGGGCCTATTTTGCCATCGCTTCTTCTCCCGAAGAGAAGGAATATGTCGAATTTCTCGTTAAAAAGACCGCCGGGATTTCAGAACAACTGGTGCAATTGAAGCCGGGGAATCCTGTGACTGTCGAGGGGCCGCTCGGCAAAGGATTTCCCCTTGATCAATTTAAGGGAAAACATCTTCTTTTAATCGGCGTGGGGACCGGAATTGCCCCCCTTCGGTCCGTGTTCCGCTCCATTGTCAGACGGAGGTCTGACTTCCGGTATGTTCATCTCTATTATGGCGCCCTCACCCCGGCTCATTTCTTTTATCGGGATGAAATAAGGGAGTTAAGGAAAAAGGATATTCAAGTTATTCTGACTGCCACAACGGGAGATGGAGACTGGGCCGGAAGGACGGGATTTGTTCAGGCCCATCTGGAAGAGGCAATCCCGGACCCCGCCAAGAGCATCGCATTTCTGGTTGGAATGAAGGAGATGGTCGAGCAAACCAGGGGAGAGTTGATCCGGTTGGGGCTAAAGCCAGATCAGATTCTTCTGAATTTTTGAAGGAGCGGATGCCATGAGCAAGAGCAAAGGGAAAACGGCGTTGGTGACAGGAGCCGGCAGGAGACTGGGACGGGAGATCAGTCTAGGGCTCGCGAAGGCGGGCTACAACATTGTTGTCAATTTCCTTCAATCAGAAGGCGCCGCGGACAAGACGGCCGAAGATATCCGCGCGCTCGGAAGGGAGGCGATGGTGTACGGGGCCGATGTTTCAAATTCCGATCAGGTGCACGGCATGATCAAGAAATCGCTCGATCGTTTCGGCGGAATAGACCTTCTGGTGAATAACGCGTCGATATTCTCCTTTATGCCTATGGAAAAGCTGACAGAATCTGTCTGGGACAAGACCCTCGACACGAACCTGAAGGGAACCTTTCTTTGCTCCCAGGAGATAGGTCAGCATATGTTAAACCGGAAATCCGGCGTGATTATCAATATCGCCTCTCTGGGCGGGGTCAAACCCTGGGCGTCGGAGACCCCTTATTGTGTTTCCAAGGCGGGGGTGATTATGTTGACAAAATGTTTTGCAAAAGGGCTGGCTCCCCATGTCCGGGTGAACGCAATTGCTCCGGGATTTATCGATATGCCCGATCCTATCCTCGACAGGGTTCTGCCGCGTATGCCGGTGGACAAAATACCTCTGAAACGATACGCCGCGCCGGAGGAGGTCGTGGACCTAGTGGTTTATCTTGCCACGAAAGGGGAGTATGTGACGGGGCAGGTGTTTCTTATTGACGGCGGAAGGTCGCTGATGTCATAACAGGTTGTTCAAAAAGCTCCATCTGCTGCGTTCTCGTTTCTTGGCAGAAACAAAAACATATGTTCGCTGCGAACCCGCTTTCAAAGCAAGCCTGGAGGGCCCTGCGCCCTAAACCTGAAATATTATTGAAGGATATTTTCAAGCAGGGAGCGGTAGATCCCGGCGAGGGCTTCCAGGTCGGCGACCGGAACGCACTCGTTTATTTTATGGATGGTTTCGTTTTTCAGCCCTAACTCAACGGTTTCAATCCCCGCAGGCGCGATAAAACGCGCGTCGGAAGTCCCGCCGGTCGTCGATTCCGCCGGTCTGTACCCCTGAACCTTTTCCACAGATTCCACCAGTGCGTCGACTAATTTCCCCCTGCCGGTTAGAAAGGCAGGACCGGACGATTCCAGGGCCAGGGTATAACGGAGCCCGGAGGATTCCAGAAGCGCTTCAATTTTTTTCCGGATCGATTCGTTGTTTGATGCCGTTCCATGCCGAATGTTGAAACGTATTTCGACACGGTCCGGAATGACGTTGTCCCGCCCGGTTCCTCCGTTTACGTTAGTCAGTACCAGGCGGCTTGGCTGAAACGACTCGTTCCCCTGGTCAAGTTGCAGGGAGGCGAGTTTCTGAAGAAGAGGAAGGCTCTCCTGGAGGGGATTTTTCGCAAGATCGGGATAGGCCACATGCCCCTGGGTTCCGAAAAGGGTCAGCCGGCCGTTAATGCTCCCCCGCCTTCCTGTCTTCAGGGTGTCTCCGATTCTGGTTTCCGAGGTTGGTTCTCCCACAAGACAGAAGTCGATCTTTTCCCCTTTTTCGCGAAGCCAGTCCAGGACCTTTAAAGTGCCATTGACGGCGGCGCCCTCCTCGTCTCCGGTGATCAGAAAAGCCATAGAGCCCCTTTTTGTGAGCCGGCCCTCCTGAACCAGAGGAGCAACAGCAGAAACCATTGCGGCAATCGCGCCTTTCATGTCAGCGGCGCCCCTTCCATAGAGCTGGCCGTTTCTGACCTCTCCTGAAAATGGCGGAGAACTCCATTCTTCATCAGGACCGGGAGGGACCACATCGGTATGTCCCGCGAAACAGAAAAGGGGGGAGCGGGTTCCGATTCTGGCGTAGAAATTCCGGATATCTCCAAATGGGAGCGGGTAAACGGTAAATCCGAGGGATGAGAGCCATTCGGCAAGACGGCCCTGAACCCCTTCATCTTTCGGGGTTACGGAAGGGAATTGAACCAGTTCCTTTGTCAGAGAGGCGACGTCCCAGAAACGCTTTGTCATTACCCCTCTCTTAAGAGGTCATTGATGGACACCTTGCTGCGGGTTTTCGCGTCGACCTGTTTGACAATGATCGCCGCCTGAAGGGCATAGGAGCCGTCCCTGGAGGGGAGGGTACCGGGAACAACGACAGAGTAGGGGGGGATCCGTCCCGACAAAATCTCCTTGGTCTCCCGGTTGTAGATCCGGGTCGATTGCCCGAGGAAAACGCCCATTGAAATAACCGCCCCTTCCCCGACAATCACCCCTTCGGCAATTTCCGAGCGGGCTCCGATAAAGGCGTTGTCTTCAATGATAACCGGGCTTGATTGAAGCGGTTCGAGGACGCCTCCGATTCCGGCGCCTCCTGAAATATGGACGTTCTTGCCGATCTGGGCGCACGATCCGACGGTGGCCCAGGTATCGACCATCGTTCCTTCTCCGACATAGGCCCCGATATTGACATAAGACGGCATCAAAACGGCCCCAGGAGCAATGAAGGCCCCTCTTCGAACAATGGCGGGCGGAACCACGCGGGCCTTTCCCAGTTGAAATTCTTCTGCGCCGGCATTACGGTATTTGAGCGGGACTTTATCGAAAAAATTGGCAAATGTCCCCTCTACGACCTCATTCTCCGAGGTCTTGAAGAAAAGGAGAATGGCCTTTTTAATCCATTCATTGACTGTCCAGGTTCCGCTGATTTTTTCTGCGACCCGGATTTTGCCCTTATCCAGAAGATCAAGCGTGTTCTCTATGGCCTGTCTCTCGTCTTTGGCAATGGCTCGGGGTGTGAGCGTATCTTTTTTTTCCCAGAGGGTTTCAATCCGATGTTTGAGTTCCTGCATATCATCCTCTCATTTGAATCCGGTCGGCACGAAGGTCAGGGCAATAAGAAGCGAGGTCAGGAGGAGCCCTGTTTGAGGGATCCAAGGCCGTCGTAATAAATCTTGAAATATCGCATCAGGTCGCGGACGGAAAAAATTCCGACGATCTTGCCGTTTTGATGGACAAGGAGATGCCGGATTCCATGTTTTTTCATAATCTCGTTGGCTTCTTCTCCCGTAGCGGTAATCGATATCGTAATCAGCGGAGCGCTCATGACGGCCTCAACGGCGGTCTCGGAGGGCTGAATGCCCCTGGCAATGACCTTGCGAACAATGTCGCTTTCGCTCAGAAGTCCGATTTCAACGCTGTTTTTCGTCACAACCAGCGAACCGATCCGTTTCTGGTCCATCACCCGGCAAGCCTCCGCCACGGTGGTATCGTGGGGGATGGAAGCGATATTTTTATTCATGAGGTGTGTAAGCGCGTTCATAGAATATCCCTGAAAAATGTTTTTAAATCATAGACTTTTTGGAGGTCCGAAATCAAGGTTTATCCCAATGGAACCTCAGGACGAATCATCGTCTTAACTTATGGCGGAAGTTGTGGTATTATCTTCCCCCAATATGTTTCAAATACTGTCTAATGAATTAAAAAGGCATCGGCTCCCGCCCGCTCATATCCACCATGTCGCTTACCTGATGGAAGATCCTCCCGCGGAGAGCCCGTTGGCGCGGGAAGA
>DATNMI010000357.1:0-1850 GCA_035602375.1 Nitrospiria bacterium
CGAGGAATCCTCCGATCCCCTCTCCGGTGGTCGAAGCCTCATGCTCCGCCCGGTGAACTTCTTCCAGCAGAAGGGGTCCGGTCGCGTTCATGTTTTGATAGATAAACCGATGGTTTCTAACCAGAACCCATGGATAGGCGAGTCCGGCTGAAAGGACAAAGAGAAATAAATTTCCCATGTAGAGGCGCAGGAGACCGGGCCCGGTGATGTTCGAATGAAACCGGGCTTTGCCGAAAGTGGTATAATCCGCGGTGAACTTTTTTGACGCGGCGAGGAAATGAACAATGGAAAGGGGAATAAAACCGAAAAGGAGGAAAAAACCGATCAGCATCACCAAAGGCAGTGCCACGGAATAATTCGAAAGAAGCAGGTCGAAGGTCTCCCCGCCTTTGCCTGATCCAAACTGGTTGCTTGCAAAAACTGCCAGGAAGATGAAAACAATGACGTCAATGACCAGGGCGTGGAGGCAGAGCAATAACGGAAGCGAAGGTTTCATCAATTCCTTTCCGCGTCCGGTAAAATCAAAGGCATGATCCCCAAACCAGGTATGGTTTATCAGAAACGCGTTTTGCCTGGCGACAAAAACGGGGTAATAAAATCCAAAAGTCAAAAAGGTCAGGCATACCCCCGAGAAAAATATTTCAACATATTCCCGAATGTTTCCCCTGAAAGAAAAGTGGACGCCTCTCCAGGAAGTCCGGCTGAGACGGTAACGATAAGAACCGGCAACGGCGGCGGCGACAAAGGCCAGGAATATCGCAGCATAGGCGATTTTACCGAAAAACTCGATAAACGCCATTTCTCCGGATCGGGTCAGGAAATTGACGCCTTCTCTCAACAGATAGACACTTCCGATAAGAAAAGAGGCTTTGATGGATCCGATCAGGAGCTCCCGTCCGGTCCCATGGTAGGCAAGGCGGTCTGTTTTGAATTCTGTTTCGCTCCAGAGGAATTGTCTGATTTTAACCTTTCCCCAGAAATGATAGATCCCCAGAGTTAAAAGCGTTCTGAATATGTTCATTACAAAAATGACAAAGAGCGCCCTGCCTGTTCCATGAAAATGGAGGCGGTGAATTTCATGAGAGTCGGATTCAGGCGCCTGGCCTGGTGAAGATGGAACGGGATCGAATGCCGGCGGCTGGGCCGGAGATTCCGGCGTTGAAAGAACATCGGGCGCTTCGGGAACCGGGGGCGGCGGCGCAAAGGTGCGGCCCTGCCGGCCCGTAGCGGCGCCGCAGGCTTCACAGAGCGGTTTAGCCCTTTGAAACATGCCGCATTTGGGGCATTTCATGCTTTCCATGACGGATTTTCTTTCCTGAAGCAAAAAAGAAGACTTTTATTAAGTATATCCCGGATTGCCTGTCCGTCAACCCGTAAAGGCCCAAGCTGATAAACCATAGCTCATCGCTGGAAGCTGAGAGCTCGAAGGAAAAGACAAAGATATTTTTGCTTTGAGCCTCGAAGATCGAGTTTAAGACGCTCCCCCCTGCGTTTTCAGGAAACAGGTTCACCTTGACTTTTTTGAGAAAATTTTTGAAAATGGAAAGGTTAACTTCAAAATTGATTCAATATTTGAAAAAAAATAATGATGAAAGGAATAACCCAGTTGAACTTAAAAAAAGAGATGATTCAAACCGCGGCGCTTTTTTTAATGGTCTCGGCTTTTTTTCTCGGCGCTCCGGTTTCAATAGCGGAGGAAACGTCCGGAGACGACGGGGGAAAAGGAAAAGAAGTTATCGCCCGGAGCCTTAACGTTTATGGCGGCGACGATCAGCAATCCAAACTGACATTTCTTATCAAAGACGGCGAAGGGGAAGAACGAAAGCTGGTCATGAGGCGGGCCTGGAAGA
>DATNMI010000361.1:0-1488 GCA_035602375.1 Nitrospiria bacterium
CGGCATGGCCAGCTTCGGTTTTATCGCGAAGTCCGATGGCGTACACTTCAACTATGTCAACCATGTGAGCGGCCTCCATGTCGTCGGTCTGGTCACTGACGTTAAAGTGATCGCAATCAACACGAATGGGACGCCGAAGACCGTCCGGTTCTCCGGCACCTGCAGCACTGGACCGGCGTGCACCTTCTCCGTTACCGTCGAAGACAATGGCGAGCCCGGCACCATCGATAAGTTTGGTATCGCGGTGGTAACAGGTGGCGCGGGCGAGATGAGGACCTTACGTACCATTAGCACAGGGAACATCCAGTTCCATAATTAGCGGTGGACCTTCCCGTATTTCAGAAATACGGGAAGGTTTCTTTTATTTTTAAGATTTGCGAGGGTATTCCGAATAATCATTGACTTCAAGCCAGATGAGCCTGAAGCCGCTCTGAAAATATTTCTAAATATTGTTCAATTTTGACCAGATTTAGAATTGATGTACAGGTATTATGAGCCAAAGAAAAAGATTTATTCCGGAACCTTTGCTGAAAGCGTGAGAGATACTTCGCTTTACTCAGAATGACAAACGAAAGGCTTTAGAATGGCAGAAAAATCATTTTTTATGCAGGGATCAATAACCTATCAATTAGAGGTGATCCATGAAATCGTCTCTTGAGATCCAGGAGGCACCGATGTCGACCCAGGATGCGCCAATCTTGATTTGGGACTGGAATCCAGAGCGGTTACAGCGGTTGTTGGGTGTTTTGCATTCCGGATTCATTGTTAAGGCGGTTGAGAATCCGGAAGAGATCATCGAATGTGTGAGCAGTAAATACCGACCCCATGTGGTCATTCTCCCCCTGCGATGGGGCCACTCAGAGAGTTCCCTTGCCTTGGAAAAGTGCTCGGGCTTTGACCTTATCGACACACTGACCCGGTCGAGCGATCCTCCCCAAATCATCCTTTTTGAAAACGGCCTCAATCGTTTTACGCTCTCTGATTACTGCCGCCCTTTTCAAAAGGGAGTTGTTGCTTTTTTAGATGAAAGCGATCCTTCTTTTAAAATTAACCTCATGAAAAAAGTGGAAGAGTGCGTCCCGCAGCGTAGAGTGAGATGGCCAATAGGGTCTCTTGCGTTTCTTGAAAATATGGGACTGGTTGGACCCAGCTCGGCCCTGCACTGCATGCAAGAGTTTGTACAGAAGGCCGCGTATTTAAGCGATGTTCCGGTACTGATCGCAGGGCATTCGGGAACTGGAAAAGAGCTTATCGCCCGGGCCGTTCACCACCTGGATCAAAAACGGAGTAAGGGGCCTTTCATAGCAGTGAACTGCAGCGCTGTCTCGGGAATGTTGGCGGAGAGCGAGTTCTTCGGACATAAGAGAGGTTCATTTACCGGGGCCGTTTCAGACCGGCCTGGCTATTTCCGTGCCGCTCATCAAGGCGTTCTGTTTTTAGATGAGATCGGCGAGCTGGACATTCGGTTACAACCCAAATTGCTCCGTG
>DATNMI010000338.1:0-8453 GCA_035602375.1 Nitrospiria bacterium
GGGTGTGGAGATGGTGATGCCCGGGGACAACGTGAGCGTTGTGGTGGAGTTGATCATGCCGATTGCGATGGACAAGGGCTTGAAGTTCGCGATTCGGGAAGGCGGCCGGACGGTCGGCGCCGGGGTCATTAGCGAAATCACCGCATAAGGAAAGTCAGCGCAGCATCTGGCTTTGCCAGTATATAAACGCGGGGCGAGGGGGCGAATGTTTCCACGAGAAAGTGGCAACGCGCTATGAGCGCCGCCGAGACAGTGAGGCGGCCGGAACATTGAGCGGTCTTTGCGAAGGCCCCTGACTAAAAAATCAAAGAGAGCAGAGAAAAATGCGAGAAATCATTTCCCTGGCCTGCCAGGAATGCAAACAGAAAAATTATTCCAGCCGGAAAAACAAGAGAAACACCCCGGACCGGCTTGAATTAAAAAAATATTGCCGGTTTTGCAGAAAGCACCAGGCTCACAAAGAATCCAAATAGTGGTGTTAGGCCCCCCGACGATACGTGAAGCAACTGGCTCTGCCAGCGCAGAACGCGGGGTTCGGGAGTATTGAATGTTGTGTTTGCGAAGGCCCCCGACTATTAAGTGAAGCGTCTGGCTCTGCCAGCGCAGAACGCGGGGTTCGGGGGCATTGAGCGAAGTAGGCGAAGGCCCCTGACTACAATAGGCCAGTAGCTCAATTGGCAGAGCATCGGTCTCCAAAACCGGAGGTTGGGGGTTCGATTCCCTCCTGGCCTGTGGGGCCTGGTTAAAGTGAAGCATCTGGCTTTGCCAGTGCGAAACGCGGGGTTCGGGGGCATTGAGTGTAGTTCGCGAAGGCCCCTGAATATAAAAAGTGAAGCATCTGGCTCTGCCAGAATATAAACGCGGGGCGAGGGGGCGAATGTTTCCACGAGAAAGTGGCAACGCGCTATGAGCGCCGCCGAGACAGTGAGGCGGCCGGAACATTGGGTTTGGTTCACGAAGGTTCCCGACTTTAAACGGCAAAAGAACGGAAAGAGGCGGATGAAAAAATTTTTTGCTACGATTGGTGAGTTTTTCAGGGAAGTTCAGGGGGAGATGAAAAAGGTGACCTATCCCTCAAAGAATGAAACTGTCGGCTCCACCACGGTTGTCATCATTTTTGTTCTGATTCTCGGTTTTTTTCTGGCTTCAGTCGATTTTATCTTAATGAAACTGATTAAACTTATCATTCATTAATAAAAGTGAAGCAACTTGGCTTTGCCAGTGCGGAACGCGGGGTTCGGGGGCATTGAGCGTTGTTTGCGAAGGCCCCTGACTATAAAGATTCTCGGATTTAATTTATTTTCCATGGGCTCCATGGATAAGGACGGTGAATGGGAAAAAACTGGTACGTCATCCATACATATTCCGGGTTTGAAGGAAAAGTAAAGGCGGGAATCGAGGAAAAGGTTCGCACCTCCGGTTTATCGGAAAAATTTGGGAAAATCATGATTCCGACCGAGGAAGTGGTTGAAATCAACAAGGGGAAAAAAAGAGTTTCCAATAAGAAGTTTTTCCCGGGGTATGTCCTGATCGAAATGGAAATGGAGGATTCGACCGTCCAGCTTGTGAAGGGTATTCCAAAAGTGACCGGATTCGTCGGCGGGGGGGATCTTCCTGTTCCTCTTTCTCCGGAGGAGGTCAATACCCTTCAAGTCCAGCTGGAGACCGGTTCCGCCAAGCCCAAGAGCAAGGTGCTGTTTTCTGTGGGGGAAAATGTCAGGATTATCGACGGTCCATTCATGGGATTCAACGGATCGGTGGAAGAAGTTCATCAGGAGCATAGCAAACTGAAGGTGTTTGTGTCGATTTTCGGACGGCCGACCCCCGTGGAACTGGGTTTTTTGCAGGTTGAAAGGGCTTAAAAATTAAGGAGTATTATACATGGCTAAGGAAGCAGTAGCGTTCGTTAAATTACAGATTCCCGCGGGAAAGGCAAACCCCGCTCCTCCTGTCGGTCCGGCGCTTGGACAGCATGGGGTGAATATTATGGAGTTTTGCAAAAGTTTTAATGCTAAAACCCAGAAAGCCGGGGATTCGATAGTCCCTGTCGTGATTACGGTCTATTCAGACAGAACATTTACTTTTATCATGAAAACGTCGCCGGCCTCCGACCTGTTAAAGAAAGCGGCCGGGGTCGCCAAAGGGGCGGCGGTTCCGAACAAGGACAAGGTCGGGAAAGTGACGGCGGCGCAGGTGGAAGAAATTGCCAAAACAAAAATGGCGGATCTCAACGCGGTCGACCTCCCGGGAGCAGTCAAGATTATCCGGGGAACGGCGCGGAGCATGGGAATTCATGTTGTCGATTAGGAGGAAGCGTACCAATGGGTAAGAAATTCAAGGCGGCTCAGGAACAAGTATCTAAAAAGACCTATGATTTTCCCGAGGCTGTTGAGCTCGCGAAATCAACGGCTTTTGCAAAATTCGACGAGAGCGTCGATCTTTCCGTCCGGCTGGGTGTTGATCCGAAATATTCAGAACAGATGGTCCGCGGATCGGTGGTTCTCCCTCATGGCACCGGCAAAAAGGTAAAAGTGCTGGTATTTGCCAAGGGGGAAAAAGAGAAGGAAGCCAGAGACGCAGGGGCTGACTTCGCCGGAGCGGACGATCTGGCTGAAAAAATCACCAAAGGATGGATGGATTTTGACAGCGTGGTCGCAACGCCGGACATGATGGGCGTGGTGGGCAAGCTGGGCCGCGTTCTCGGACCTAGAGGCCTCATGCCCAACCCCAAGACGGGAACGGTAACTTTCGATGTCGCGAAAGCGATTGCGGATATCCGGAAGGGTAAAGTCGAATATAAAGTGGAAAAGGCCGGCATCGTTCATGTTCCGATCGGCAAGAAGTCTTTCAGCAAGGAGGCCTTGCGGGAAAATGGAATGGCCATCCTTGAATCCATCATTAAAGCAAAGCCGTCCACCAGCAAAGGGACCTATCTTCAGTCGGTGACCCTGTCAACGACCATGGGTCCCGGAATTCCAGTGAATACGGCAAGTGTTAGCAAGGCAGTCAGTTAAAGGATATCTGAAATCTCGAAGGCATTAACCCCCTTTGAGTTTTCAGCTTCGAGCTTTGAGCTTTGAGCTCTAAAAATAAGTCAAAGACAGCAGGTCGAAAAATCGTTAAGCGCGTAGCCCCTCCTCTGGAGTTAAGGGAACGCGGCCTGCCGAGACTGGAAATATAACCGAGCAGTCGTGTTTTCTTTCCTGGATTCGGCACGATTTTGAAAAAGTTCAGGAAAGGAGGAAACAACAGTGGATCGAACAGAAAAAACAGCGGAAATAGCCGATATCGCAAGTCGTTTTAAGCGGGCGAAAGTCGTGATTCTCTCAGAATATTCCGGGTTGAAGGTGGAGGATTTGCGCCAGCTCCGGATGAATGTCCGGAAAACCAACGGCGAGTTCAAGGTGATGAAAAACACCCTGGTGGAAAAAGCGGTGGAAGACTCGGAATTTAAGCCGATTCAGTCCTATCTCAGGGGGCCGGTAGGGGTGGTCTTTGGATATGACGATCCTGTAGGACCGATAAAAGCGGTCAAAGAATTCGCAGAAAAACAGAAGGTGTTTAAAATGAAGGCCGGAATGATGGAAGGCAGGCTCCTTTCTATCTCCGACATCGCGGCGGTTGCCACCCTGCCTCCCAAGCAGGTGATGATCGGCCAGCTTCTTTCGCGTATGCAGTCCCCGATCTATGGTTTTGTGGGAACGCTCAGCGGGATTATCCGGAAATTTGCCTATGTCCTTCAGGCCGTTAAGGAGCAAAAGGAATCTTCAGGCGGGTAAACCCGCTCTGGGAAATTAGAACTTGAATTATCACATCTGAAAATTAATAAGGAGAAATTGAAATGACCAATCAGGAAATTTTAGCCGCAGTTGAAAAAATGCCGGTTCTGCAGCTGGCGGAATTAATCAAGATGCTTGAAGAGAAGTTTGGCGTCAGCGCCGCTGCTCCTGTCGCGATGGCCGCTGTTGCGGCTGGCGGCGCGGCAGCAGCTCCCGTTGAAGAAAAGACCGCTTTTGATGTGATTCTGACCGTTGCGGGCGACAAGAAGATTCAGGTCATCAAGGTGGTTCGTGAGTTGACAAGCCTTGGTCTGAAAGAAGCCAAAGACCTTGTGGAAGGGGCTCCCAAAGCAGTCAAGACCGGCGTGACCAAAGAAGAAGCCGACACCATGAAGAAAAAGCTTGAGGAAAACGGCGCGAAAGTGGAAATCAAGTAACTGGAAAACCGTGTCATCCGGATTTAAGGCGGATGTTTTTCCGCCTTAAATCCGGAGATACCGCCTGGCATTTAACGGCCGGCTTTTGAAAGCCCATTTTTTGCACGCAGGATTCTCATTCCCAAGGGAATGACGACACAAGATTTTTTAACGTCCGAAAGGGAGAATTAGAGAATGACAATTCCGTCCGTGGGATTAAGGGTCAGAAAAGATTTCTCAAAGATCGGGACCAAGATTGAGATTCCGAATCTGATCGAGATCCAGAAGAGGTCGTACGACCGTTTTCTTCAGATGAGCGTGTCTCCCGGCCAAAGGGAAGATATCGGCCTTCAATCGGCATTTACTTCCGTATTTCCCATTGCCGATTATAATGATACCGCCATGGTCGAGTTTCTCGATTATGCCATCGGGACGCCGAAATATGACGTTCTGGAATGCCTGGAAAGAGGAATGACTTTCGCGGCTCCCCTGAAAATCAGGGTGCGGTTAATGGTCTGGGAAAAGGATGAAAAAACCCACGCCAAGAAAGTCAAGGATGTCCGGGAGCAGGAGGTCTATATCGGGGAACTTCCCCTGATGACCGACAACGGAACCTTCATCGTGAACGGGACTGAAAGAGTCGTCGTTAGCCAGCTTCAGCGCTCTCCGGGCGTTTCGTTTACCCACGACAAGGGAAAAACGCATGCGAGCGGCAAAGTCCTTTATTCGGCCCGGATCATTCCCTACCGCGGGTCCTGGCTTGATTTTGAATTTGACGCCAAAGATATTTTATATGTCCGGATCGACCGGCGGAGAAAAATGCCGGCAACTATCCTTTTGAAGGCTTTCGGGTATGCTTCGGAAGAGCTGTTGAAAATGTATTATCCGATCGAAGAGATTATCGGGCGGGATGGAAAATTTTTCCGGATTCTTGATCCGGATGTGCATTCGGGGATGATTAAATCGCCTCTTGACCTTGTCGACAAAAAGACCAAAGAGGTTCTGGCCAAGGAAGGAACGAAGCTCAATAAGGTTAACCTTAAGAAGATTAAATCTTCGGGAATAAAAGATATTCCGTTGCCGGACGAAGAACTGCTCGGACGGGTGGTCTTAAACGACCTGATCGATACTAAAACCGGAGAAATCATCCTGGAGAGAAATCAGGAAGTGACGCAGACCGTCGTTGAGAAGATTGTCGCGTCCGGACTGGAGTCGTTTCAGCTTCTCATGATTGATAACATCAGCGTGCTTCCGGTCGTCCGGGATACCCTGTCACTGGAAAAAGTCATTTCGGCCGATGAAGCGATGGTCGAAATCTACAAGAGGATCCGGCCGGGTGAAACGCCGAGTGTGGACGCCGCGAGAGGCGTCTTTGAAAATCTCTTTTTCAATACCAAGCGGTACGACCTTTCACCGGTCGGCCGTCTGAAAATCAATAAGAAACTGGGAGTGACCCTTCCACTCGAAAACCGGGTTTTGAATAAAGAAGATGTCGTGGAAGTGGTCCGCTACCTGATCAATCTGAAAACCGGCAAAGGCGAAATTGACGATATCGACAATCTGGGCAACCGGAGAGTCCGGTCGGTGGGAGAACTTCTGGAAAACCAGTTCCGGATCGGTCTGGTCAGAATGGAGCGGACGATCAAGGAGCGAATGAACCTTCTTGATCTTGAAACCGTGCTTCCCCATGATGTGATTAATTCCAAACCGGTGATCGCTGTAATTAAGGAGTTTTTCGGATCGAGCCAGTTATCCCAGTTCATGGATCAGACCAATCCCCTGGCTGAAATTACCCACAAGCGGAGGCTTTCCGCCCTGGGACCGGGCGGTCTGACCCGCGAGCGGGCCGGATTTGAAGTGCGCGACGTACATCCGAGCCATTACGGCCGGATCTGCCCGATTGAGACTCCTGAAGGCCCGAACATCGGCCTGATTACCTCCATGGCAACCTATGCCCGGGTCAACGAATTCGGGTTTATCGAGTCCCCCTACCGCAAGGTAGAGTCGGCAAGGGTGAGCGAAGAGGTTTCCTACATTTCCGCCATCGATGAAGATAAGTATGTGATTGCCCAGGCCAATACCAAAATCGACGCCAAGGGAAAGATTGTGGCCGATATGGTCCAGGCCAGGCATAGCGGCGATTTTGTCATGGTCACTCCTGAAAAAATCAACTACATGGATGTTTCGCCAAAACAGATTGTCAGCGTGGCCACGGCGCTGGTGCCCTTTCTGGAATCGGACGATGCGAACCGGGCCTTAATGGGTTCCAACATGCAGAGACAGGCGGTCCCTCTTTTACGGACCGATGCGCCGTATGTCGGGACGGGGATGGAAGTCATCGTGGCCCGCGATTCAGGCTATGTCATTCTGGCAAAACGAGGGGGCGTTGTTGAGAGCGTGGACGCCACCCGGATCGTTGTCAGGGCCGAATTGACGCGCAAGCAAAAAGAACAGTCCGCTAAAGAACCTGAAGTGGCCCTGGATGTCTATAACCTTATCAAATTTCAGAGGTCCAACCAGAATACCTGCATCACCCAGAAACCGATCGTGACGACCGGGATGAGGGTTAAAAAAGGGGATGTTCTGGCGGACGGCCCGGCGATCGATCTGGGAGAACTCGCGCTGGGGAAAAATATCGTGGTCGCCTTCATGCCGTGGGGCGGCTATAACTTTGAAGACGCCATCCTTATTTCGGAAAACCTGGTCAAGGACGACCGGTTTACCTCCATTCATATCGAGGAATTTGAAATAGAATCCCGCGACACCAAACTGGGGAAGGAAGAGATCACCCGCGACATCCCCAATGTCAGCGAAGAGGCGCTTAAGAACCTTGATGAATCGGGGATTATCCGGATAGGCGCGGAGGTCAAGCCGGGAGATATTCTGGTGGGGAAAGTGACTCCCAAAGGGGAAACCCAGTTGACCCCTGAAGAAAAGCTCCTTCGGGCCATCTTTGGAGAGAAAGCGGGCGATGTCAAGGACGCGTCTCTCTATGTGCCTCCTGGAATCGAGGGAATTATCGTCGATGTCAAAATTTTCTCCCGCCGCGGAATGGATAAAGATGAGCGGTCGAGGAGCATTGAGATCGATGACATACAGAGAATCCAGCGCGATCACCAGGACGAACTTCGTCTTTTAGAAGAAGAGAAAAATAAAAAGATCCGCAAGATCCTTCTGGATAAAACAGTGGCCAATGAAATTGTTGACCGGGAAACGGGAGATTTTATCCTTCAGAAAAAGAAGAAAATCACCCCTGAAGTTCTGGCGAAGATTCCCGACGGCGAATTGAGGGACATTACCCTCGGAGATCCCGAAGCGGCCTCGACCATTGAAGAGATCGAGCAGATGACCAAAGACAGGATTGAGAATCTGCAGAATATCTACGATGAAAAAGTCGGGCGTCTCAAGAAAGGGGACGAACTTCCTCCGGGCGTGATCAAGCTGGTCAAGGTGTATATCGCGATGAAACGAAAACTTCAGGTTGGGGATAAAATGGCCGGACGGCATGGAAACAAGGGCGTGGTTTCCAGAATTCTCCCCGCGGAGGATATGCCTTACCTGCCGGACGGGACTCCGGTCGAAATTGTTTTAAATCCTCTTGGCGTTCCCTCCCGTATGAACGTGGGACAGATTCTGGAAACCCATCTGGGATGGGCGGCGAAAGCGATCGGGATGTATGTCGCTAGCCCGGTTTTTGAAGGGGCGACAGAAACGGAAATCAAGGAGATGCTGGTGTCTGCCGGTCTTCCAAAGTCAGGGCAGACTGTGCTATTTGACGGAAGATCCGGGGAAGCTTTCAAGCGGCCGGTGACAGTGGGCGTAATGTATATGCTGAAGCTCCACCATCTGGTGGACGACAAAATCCATGCCCGTTCTATCGGACCCTATTCTCTCGTGACGCAACAGCCTCTCGGCGGTAAAGCCCAGTTCGGCGGCCAGAGGCTGGGAGAAATGGAAGTCTGGGCCCTCCAGGCATACGGCGCGGCTTCAGTCCTCCAGGAGTTCCTGACCGTTAAATCAGATGATGTGCCTGGAAGGTCGAGAATCTATGAGGCGATTGTCAAAGGAGAGCCGTTCCTTGAACCTGGATTGCCGGAATCGTTTAACGTGTTAATCAAGGAACTTCAGAGCCTCGGTCTTGACGTGGAATTGATCAAGTCTAAAGAGTAAACCTTTCACTTCATGCCAGATACCCCGTTTCTTCGCGGGGAAGGAGAAGACTTTGGATAGTATTTACAGCCTTTTTGAAAAACCAAAA
>DATNMI010000379.1:0-3618 GCA_035602375.1 Nitrospiria bacterium
CACCGCTTTAATTCCAGGAACTTTTTCGGCCCGGTGAACCTCCCGGACCTCTTTTAGCAGGCCGGAATGGGGAACGGGAACCGGCATGACCCCGAACGATGTTTGTTCCGGAACAAAATCGGGAAAAGGGAGGCCTCCCCACCTGCGAAGGATCATCTCCTCAGGCGTTATGCCGTTTTGAAGGGCCAGAAGTTTCGAACTGAACTCATCCTGAAAACAACCTCTCGCCTCAAGAATCCAGATGCCCGTGTTATTGACCTTGACCTTCACATAAACGGGCCCTTCCAAAAGACCGATTGCGCCGATTGCTTTGAGCGCGAGTGCGCGGACATCTTCTCTCACCTTCTGGGAAAGCCGGGAGGGGCAGAGCGCGGGCCCCTCCTCCATGATATGAACTTCCCTCTGTTCGCCAGCGTCAAAAAGGGCCGGCCATTTCAACTCTCCCTTGACCAGAAAACCGGCCAGAATCGCTTCCTTTCCAGAAATAAAGTCTTCCACGAGAATTTTTCTGTCCAGGCCCGTCTCCGGCGGCATCAGTGTCGGACCTGACAAGAGGCTTAAAATTCTCCTGAAACCGTTTTCAAACTCGATCTGGTCATTTGCCCGGATTACGCCCCTTCCGCCGGAAAAAAAGACCGGTTTCAGAACACAAGGATAGATGATCTCCGTTGCGCGCTTTTCCGGATCATCGTTTACCGAAAAAACCCGGAAGAAAGGGGTGGAAATCCCGAAAGAGGCAAACAGTTCCTTCTGATGCGCTTTGTCAATGAGTGAACGGGCCGCCGTTCTGGAAATTGAAGGAATAGAGAGGAGCTCCGCGGCGGAAACCGCGAGAGAAATGGAAGAACAGTCCGATGGGATAATCACGGAAAACGGGGAAAAGAGGGTTTCCCGGGCAATCTGACCGATCGCGGTTTCATGATTTGAAAAATCAATTTGAAAAACAGGACCGCTAAATCGGGCCTGGCAGGCCTCGGCATCGGAAGCGCCTATCGCCAGATCAACCGGCGTTTCCAGCCTCTTAGACGCCTCGGAAAACGCGCCTGCGGCGGAAGGATTCCGATTGACCAGCAGTAATATCCGCGGTTTCATAAAAAGACAGGGGGTAGTTGAAAAGTTTCAGGGTGTAGGGGATAGGGGTCAGGGTATAGGGGTGTAAGGTCCAGAATCGAAAATAACCGAGAAGGATTGGCCCGGGGTTTATTTTTCCCTACCCCCTTACGCCCCTATTCCCCTATACCCTTACACGCCTACACCCTGATACCTGTACCCTGCTGCCCCCTACACCCTTTACTTATAATAGGGTGTGGCCCCCACGGCATGATCCGTCACATCGACAATCGACGTGATTGACGGAACCGCCGTTTTGATCATTCCTTCAATGCCCTGTTTCAGGGTAATCGCCGACATTCCACAGCCGTGGCATCCCCCGCCCATGGTGAGAAATACGGTATTCTCCCTGACATCGACCAGCGTCACAAAGCCGCCATGCCCCGCGATTCCCGGATTGACCTTTTCAACAATGACCTTCTGGATCTCTTTGGCCAAAGGGGAGTCGAGGTTTGGAGAAGAAGGCTGGCCTGATTGGGTGTTCGGATTGGTAATTTTGAACCCGCCTCCCTGGAGGTCGTAAACATAATCCATGACCGCGCCTTCGACTAAGCCCTTGATCTCTTCGGCGAAAACGACCTTGAACGTCCCCTCGTCCAGAACAATATCCTTCTCTCCCACGCTTCCCGGGTCTTCAAAATTAAGGGCATAATGGACGCTGACAGGGCTGATCGGCTGGGCCGTCACCCGGAGGGCCGCCCCAATCCGGTTCTCCACCTCCATAGCCGTGACAATATTTTCCCGCGCCGCGGGCGTGATGGTAATCATTGTTTTATGTTCTCCATTCTTTTCAGTCTCTTTTTTCTTGAATAAACCAAACATATTCAGCCCCTTTATTGTAAAAGATCGTACACCCTAATTATGGCATGAATAATTCCTTCGGTTCAATAGATAAAGATTCAGGGGGCAGGTGTCAGGGTGTAGGGGATAGGGTGTAGGGTACAGGGCGCAGCGGCAGGGTGTCAGGGAATAGGCGGGTAAGGGGGGTAGGGGACAGGGAAAACCAGGGTGTGCGGGTGTAGGCGTGTTAGGGTATAGGGGTGTAAGGTCCAGAGTCAAAAACTACCGAGAGTAAGCAAAGGACCGGGGTTTATTGTTCCCTACGCCCTTACGCCCCTATTCCTGATACCTGTCCCTTGCACCCTATACCCTACACCCTGATACCTACCCCCTCATTCCCTTACAGCCCCCTGATTCTTAATGCCAGCTCTTCGGCTGGATAGGTCAATATCTCCGACAGCGTCGGATGAAAATGGGGCACCTGGGCAAACTGATGGACCGTCGCCCGATACCAGAGCGCGACCGCCATCTCATGGATCATCGCACCGCTCTCGGCTCCCAGGATTTGCGCCCCCAGGATCTCCCCGCTCTTCGCGTGCGCGATCAGCCGGGCAAACCCGGTCGTCTGGCCGGTACAGATCGCCTTGCCCAGGTCGTCATAAGGGTAAGAGGCAACCTCCACCGGAATGCCCAATGCCTTCGCCTCCTCCTCCGACAACCCTACCCTGGAATAAGGGGGGTCGGTAAAGATCACTTCAGGCACCACCCTGTAGTCGGCTTTTCGCTTCTTTTCAGAAAACGCGTTATGTCCTGCAATTTCGCCCTGATAGACCGCGATATGGGCCATCTTGTAGATTCCCGCCGCGTCGCCCGCGGCGAAAATGCCGGGAACATTCGTTTCCATTTCGTCGTTGACGACAATGCCGTCATTGGTCTGTTCAACCCGCGTCACCTCCAGGTTCATCCGGTCGAGAAACGGCCCCCTGCCCGTTGCCACCAGAATCTCATCGACCGAAACGGTTTGCCGTTTTCCGCCATACGAAAACAACACCTCCTTGAACTCATCCCCTCGCGAAACCGACTCTGTCGCTGCGCCGGTAAGAACGGTCATTCCCTCTTCCTGGAAAATCCGGCAGATCGTTTCACCGACGACCGGGTCTTCCCGGCGCAACAGCCTCCCGCCCCTGGCAAGGAGATAAACCTTCACCCCCATCCGGTGAAAATGCTGTCCCAGTTCCAGGGCGATCACCCCCCCTCCGAGGATCGCAAGCGACCGCGGAAGGCGGTCGAGTTCCAGCGCCTGGTCGCTTGTTATAAAACCGGTCTCGTTTAACCCCGGAATATCGGGAACGGATACGCGGGAACCGGCGGAGATCACGAATTTCTCTCCCTTGAGAAGCCTTCCTCCCGCCTCAACTTCATGGGGAGAGACAAAGCGGGCCGACCCGTCCACCAGGCTGATGCACGGGTTGGACTTCGCTTCATTAAAGCGGTAGTCTGCAAAACCGGCGATGATTTTATTCTTGCGGGAAATTATTTTTGGATAATCGATATGAAGGGAGCCCGGTTTCAGACCGAGCGGTTCCGAGTTCCGAAAGAGATATGCGAGTTCCGAAGAGCGGATCAAGGTCTTGGAAGGCATGCACCCCCGGAGAATGCAGAGGCCGCCAAACGGCCCCTGCTCAACCAGAGCAACCCGTTTTCCGAGAGAGGCGGCGGTGCGGGCCG
>DATNMI010000459.1:0-5993 GCA_035602375.1 Nitrospiria bacterium
CGGTCCAACGAAGAAAGTCTCCCTGACTTGATACCGCCCAACCGTCGGTAGACGAATACATCGAAACTTCCATTAAATTAGCGCCGCCAATATTCGGAGCGGAGGAGGTCAAATTGGTCCAGACCGTACCATTCCAATGCGCCATAAAGGGAAGATTTCCTAAAGTGGAAACATTGTAGCCGACCGCCCAGGCGTCTTGGATGACGGTCACCGCTGTATAGGTGATCGCCCGTTGAACGGTTCCGGACGCAATCGTGGGAACCCCGCCGGTTGAGGTCAAGACACATTGCCCGCCTAACGATGTCGTCGTGACCGTAAACTGACCCTGTCCAAGCGGTTGATTCGTAAAAAGGCTGTTCCCGTTGATCGAGGCGCAAGTACAGCCGGTACCGGGACAGGTGGCGTCTTTTCCTGCCAAATAGCCCCGCGCCCGTTCTATACCCCCCTCGGCGGTAAAAAGCGCCTGATTGGCCCTGATTTCATTCACTGATTGGCTCATGCTCTTGGAAGAGAGTGAAATAAAAACAATGCCGGTAAAGGCAATCACCACGAGAAGAAAAATAACGGCGAGAAGCGCAACCCCTTTTTGATCTTTAAATCGATTCAATTAAAAACTCCTCGGATGGAGGGTTGTTCTCATCGAAAGGGAATCGCTTCCCTGGGCGGCGGTTAAACTGATCGTGACGTTCCAAACCGAAGCACAGGTGGTCGTCAGGGCGCCATTTTTGTCATAATAAGTAAAGGCAAAACTGGTCAGATTATTCGCAAGGGTATTTGCGCCTGCCGAAAGCGTTGAACCGGAAAAACTGTAGGCCACAAGGCTCCCGTTGGAGTCGGTAAAGTTTAAAGCGGTGGTTGATGAACAGGAAGATGTGATGTCAGCGGGCGTTCTGATTAAACGTATTTCCCTTGCCATCTCTTCCAGGGCCAGCCGATCCTGGTTGGCGATTGTTGAATAATTATCCTCTTTTTGATAGGTCTGGGCCGTCTGGCCTATCAATAAACTGGCGGTCATCGCGATGATTCCTACTAACACGATCACGATCACCAGTTCGATCATGGTAAAACCATTTTGATTTAAAATGTTTCTTAATCGGTTTTTGCATTTCATCACTTTAAAAACTTCCCATCAGGGTCGACGTGGTCACGCTTCCCACGACGCCGCTCACCGTCACGGTAACATTCTTGTAATTGGTCGTCCCCGCGGCTGGCGTGTTCAGGCTCGACGCCGGATCGACATAAATTATTGTGACACTCCGGGTGAAATTAGCAAATCCGCCGACAGGATTTTCAGCGGGGTAATTGGCGGCGGTGACATAATTAAACCCCCTGGCTGAATTTTCCTTGTCGGCGATAATCATTTCTATTTTCTCCTGCGCCAATTCGGCCTCCTGTATTATGACCGGAGAATTCCCATTGCTCGTCGAATAGGCCGAAAACATCGCCATCAGTCCGGAGGTCATGATGGCAAGCAACACGATGGTAATGATCGTTTCAATTAAGGTAAAACCCTGCTGATCCCGAGCCATGTTAAAAGTGTATCGCTTTTCTGATTTTCGTCAAGGGAGGGGGTTTGGTTTTTGGCTTGACTTTCTTCAGACTGGTCTATATACTAGTCTATATGAAATGATGCAACGGAGGAGATGATGAGAATCAAAATTGGTTCGTATGAAGCGAAGACCAAATTGTCCAAGTTGCTACGGCAGGTGAAGGAGGGTAAGAGCTTCACAATTACCAATCGCGGAGAAGCCATCGCGGACCTTCTGCCGAGCGCCAGTGCAAAGACAAAAGACAAGGTTGCGGCAGTGAAAAAGATTAAGGCTTTCATGCTGGAGAATCCGCTGCGGGGGGTAAATATCAAGGAACTCATCGAAGAGGGGCGCGCGTGAACTTTGTTCTCGACAACTCCGTGGCTATGCGCTGGTTTTTTGGGGACGGCAAGCCTCTGGAACTTGCCTACGCCGGGAAAGTGCTTGACGCAATGAAGAGCGCAAGCGCTCTCGTGCCGGTGACCTGGGGACTCGAAGTGGCCAACGTCATTGCCAGGGCGGAGGCAAAGGGATTAGTTACAGAGGCTCGCAGTGGTGTATTCCTTGAGATGCTTGAAGGGGTGGATATCAACGTGGATGAGGCGACTTTCTCTCATGCTCTGTCAGATACCCTTCAGTTGGCGCGGCGCTACGGGCTGTCGGCTTATGACGCCTCTTATCTTGAACTGGCCCTGCGCGAGGGGATGCCGCTGGCAACATTGAATGAAGATTTACAGAAGGCCGCCAGAAAAGCGGGTGTAAAACGATTTGCGCTATGAAGGCTTTTCGGAAGATTAGTAAACGGTGGTTTTCCCTGTTCCCGGGGTTACAGATACGGAACGGGTTCCTAAATTTAAAATCACAGATTCAGCCGAAGTAATCGGACAGGGGGCTGTTCCGCAAGCGGTATTGGCATCCAGCGGGGTCCCTGCCGAATTGAATTCAATATAATTACTCGCTGCGAAAAAGGTATTAGAGGTCCAGGAGACACCCGCATAATTCCCGGCATTCAGGGTCACGGTGAAAGGGGATGTATTGGTTGAAGGATCGAGAGTGTCTGACCAATTGGTTGGATATGTCGTGCAGACCGTCGTTTGGTAATTACACCATTTAATCGTATAGCTATTCGAGCCGGCATTATTAAATTGAACCCGGTAATGGACCCGATGGGTCATCGCCGATTCCTGGGCAAAAATTATATCGTACTGGATTTTCTGCGCCGTGCCATAGACTTTTGTTGAAGTCGTATCTCCGATGAGCACGTTAATGGAAGCGCCAAGAACGGCAAGCAGGACCAGGACGATCACCAGTTCAATTAACGTAAATCCTTTTTCTTTTTTCAGAATCATTATTTTGGAGAAAATAAGGCACGCAGAGTTCTTCTGCGTGCCTTAAAATCCGTGTATCTAATTTAGCATTGATGGAGTGCATCACTGCAAACAATGGTAATAGGGTCAGTTGCAGTAGCACCCGGGGTGAGAGTCCAAGTCACCGCTGTCGGAGTTAAACCTGAAAGAAGAGGCGCTACACCTGACCACGTTGATACTGCCCCTGCAGCACCAAGTACGGCAGTAAGCGATGGAGGTCGTGTTCCGGTAACGCAACCTTCAACCGCCGCACCCGCTGGCAGGGATACGAGCAGCCCTGTAGCTTGCACACACACCCCACCTGCACCCACCGGTTTTCCTAACCTCTGTCCAGCAAAGCTGATCGCCATAGTGCTTCGTAAACCCGCGATATAACCCACATCGGTAGCAGCCTGAGCGTCGGTCCGCATATCTACATAAGCAGGAATAGCCACAGCAGCGAGAATGCCGAGGACCACGATCACAATGATTAACTCGATCAGTGTGAAACCTTTTTGATTTCTTAATATTTTCATCTGTTTATTCTCCTTTGTTTTTGCCAAGTGTTGCGTTTATGTTTTGTAGGGACGGTTTTTCAACCGCCCTTAAATCAGGGCGACTCACAAATCGCCCCTACCGGTATCTACGAAATTAGTTTAAATTGTTCACCCCCCTTCCTAGAATTATACCCGACAAATGAATTACCACAAGTTTGCGGCGTTGCCCAAAGAATCAGTCGGCGCGGCCGCGGCCACATAGATCTGCCCGCTGGCCGGATCATAGTCCCATCCAATGCCGGCTCCGCCCACGACCGTCCGGCTATCGGCCTGGGCCGTTGTCACCTGCGTTACTATAAGAAAATTCGTAATGACCGAATCCGGGGGCATGCAACTGGCGCAGGTCGGAATGGCCGGCCCTTCAATCACTCTTAAATTATTCAAATTTGCGGTCCTGCCAGAGGTCAGGTTGCTATTTAATTCGGTCACCGTCGGCCATTCCAAAGCAGTTCCGCCGTAGCCGCCCAGCAGAAACCGGGCGTGGAGCAACATGACGCCGCCTCTGATCGTCGCCAGATTTCCCTTTGTCGCGCCGATCTGAGCCTCCGTTGTCAGGTCCTGATAGCGGGTCACCGCGATGGCCGTCAGGATTCCGATAATCACGAGAACCACAAGGAGCTCGATCAGCGTAAATCCTCTTTGACTGTCGATAAAAGGGGCTCGCGTCGCCCCCTTCCTCCGAGCTCGCTTTGGAAGCGATTTCACAGCGAACATATGCTGTTCCAATAGAGCCGGATGAAGCTTTCCCCTCTCGCTCGCCTTGCTCGCTAAATGGCTATAAAATCTTTTCATCGGTTAATGTCCTCCTTTAAAGACAGATATTAAATTCCACCAGGGCATAAAGACCGCCAGGGCCAGGAACAGGACCATGCACCCCACACCCAAAAGAAGTACAGGTTCTATCGAGGCCGACAGATTTTTGATGGCGTAATCGACATCCCGGTCGAAATATTCTGAAACCTTTAAGAGCATCTCTTCCAGCTTGCCTGTCTCCTCTCCGATGGCCGTCATTTGAATCACAATCGGAGGGAAGATGCCGCTGAACTTCATCGGCTCCACAAGCCCCTTCCCTTTCCGAACGCTCTCCCTGATGCTGTCAATGACCTTCGCGAGGACCACGTTGCCGACCACCCGGGAAACCCGCTCGAGCGTTTCGAGAATTGGAAGCCCGGAGCTGATCAGGTTTCCAAAAACCCTCGCGAACCGTGAAAGGGCGGTTTTCATGAAAATCGGGCCAAATATGGGGATTTTTATTTTCAGGTTGTCCCAACGCCACTTTCCCGCCTCAGTGGATATATAAGTCTTAAATCCCCAGTAACCGGCGGCTCCGGCCGCCAGGAAAAGATACCAGTAGGCGTGAAACAGATGATTCATTCCTATCAAGATCCGGGTCGGCAGGGGAAGCGCAACCTTAAACCCGGAATAGAGTTTTACAAATTGAGGGATCACAAGGCTGAGCAGCGCGATCACGGCGAGAAGAAGAGAAATGAGCACGATTTTGGGGTATCTTGTCGCCGCCCGGATCCGCTCCTCCGTTTCCAGGTTATGCTCAAGAATGAGCGCAAGGCGGTTCAGCGTTTTATCCAGAATCCCTCCGGCCTCCCCGGCCTGAATCATGCTGATGTATAGCGAATCAAATATTTTGGAATGTTTTGTCATTGCCTCGGAAATGGAATAGCCGCCCTCAATGGCCGACAGAACCTGTTGAATCACCCTCTTAAACATCGGATTTGTCGTCTGATCTATCAAGGCTTGAAAACTATAACTGACAGATAGTCCGGCTGTCAGAAGGGTATGCAACTGACGGGTAAAGACAATCAGCTCTTCCGGTTCAATGGCGCCGGAATTAAAAATATCGATTTTCAAAAAAGAGGCGGCATTAAATCCCGATTCCCTGATTTTAATCGGAATAAATCCAAGCCGATCGAGTTGCAGCGCAACATCTTCCCGGCGGATTCCTTCTACCGATCCAACGATGAGTTCGCCCTGTTTATCACGGGCCCGATATTCAAAAACCGGCATGGCGTTCCTCTATTAATATATTTCCGTCGTCACCCTTAAGACTTCTTCCAGAGTGGTTTCTCCGGCCAGCACTTTGGAAAGCCCATGATGGCGCATATTCTCCATTCCGCTCTGTTTCGCGATGGTTGAAATCTCGCTTGAAACGGTTTTTGAGATGATTAATCTCCTCGTCGCATCATCTAACAGCAAAAGCTCATAAATTCCGGTCCGCCCTTTATAACCAGTCTGCCTGCAGACAGGACAGCCTTTTCCCCTCACGAATGAGGCATCAGAAGGGAGATGAAATTCTTCAATTACTTCAGGCGGCGGCGAAAAGGTTTCCTTGCACTGGACGCAGACCTTTCTAATCAGCCTCTGCGCCAGGATTCCCAGAATGGCGGAAGACATCAGGAAGGGTTCGATTCCCATATCGGTTAACCGCGCGATGGAGCTTGTCGCGTCGTTGGTGTGAAGGGTTGACATCACCAGGTGGCCGGTCAGAGCGGCCTGGACCGCGATCGCGGCGGTCTCTTTATCCCGGATTTCTCCCACCATGATCA
>DATNMI010000489.1:0-4996 GCA_035602375.1 Nitrospiria bacterium
TGCCGCGGCGACATCATCCGTAGGGGCCACGATGGCCCCCAACACAAAGGCCACGGGCCAACTTAAGCCAGGAATAATAAAATGCGCTGCCGCAGCGACAAGGGACATGGTAAAGAGGACCAGCCCAAATGATAAATGAAAGATTGGCCCAAGGTTTTTCTGGAATGCCTGCCAGGAGGTCATTGCCCCGCCGACATAAACTAACGGAGGCAAGAAAACGAGAAGAACCAATTCGGGATTTAACTCAATTTGAGGAAACCAAGGGATAAAACCAAGGATGACTCCGGCAGGAACAAGGATGAGCGGTTCCGGCACTCCCAAGCGATTGGCAACCATCGTCAGTCCCACCATCGCGGCAAGGAGCACGAGAATAATCTGAATCAGGTTCGTCACTTCCATATTAAACCAATTGATTCCGATATCTACTAGATCGAGGTTTTGGCTTTGTCATTGAGGTATCGCTGTTGCTATATTGAGAACGTTGGAGAGGTAAGCCAAGTCTCTGATGCGATTTTTTAAAATAACCGAAAAGACATTAGGAAATAACCCTGGGTATTTGTTCAAATTCAGACCGGATTACTCCTGACCCCGAAATTACTTCTTATCCCGAAAGCCAATCTCAGCGTGCCTTCCGTCGCAAAACGGCTTGTTCATCGAAGCGCCACACCGACATAAGGTCATGCGGTTGCGTACCTCATAGCTCTCGCCATTTGAGCCCTCTACCACAATACCACCCCGGACATAGATCGGGCCATCTTCAATAATGCCAATCTCCTGAGGAAGTTCCTCTTCAACAGGCGAGCCCTGGGGCGCTTCTGCGTATTCCAACCGGCCTGCCGGACAATTCCTGATCATCCCGATGAGCTCCGCCCGTGCCGCGGGATCAGGTGCCTGTTCGACAAGGTCCCAGACCTCCGTCTTTTCTGTAACGCAAAAACCGGCGTGCACACAGAGCGTCTTATCATCCGTCATGATGAGCCCCTGACCTTCATAAGACTTCCGACGTGTCGTGGCAGGTGCCCGATCGGCCGTCTCTTTTCCATTAAAATCAGTTGACACATGGGTCCAATCGCAAAACGGCTTATTTGAGGATGCACCGCATCGGCAGAGCTCATACGACTCATCTCGGTCGATCTCCTGACCGCGCTCCCATTTAACCGGACGACCGGCAGAATTCAAATTCGGTCGCAGCTTAAGGAGAGTCGCCCCAAATACCTGGTAGGGGCCGTTCTCCATGACCTTAATTCGTTTTTCTTTGTCACTCCTCATGTTACGCTCCTTTTTAAAAACCGCTTTTCAATTTATTAGTCCGCAATATCTATGATAATCTATCTCACCTTGACTCCGTAAAAGTCTTAATCGCCAATTCCAATTCTTACGTGTACTCTGCAAAATCCCGGAAGCGATACTCCTGAACGATTCTATTATTGTTTACGTAATCGACTGTGGCCTTTAGCCCATCTGAACGGCAAGCATAGAAATTGAACCGCCTTCGATTCCCTTCACAGGAAAACTGACCCGCTCTCCTCCTCGACGCAGCGACATCACATAAAGGAGCGGTAAATAATGATCCGGCGTGGGAACGGCCCGCATGGCGTCAGGTCCAAGCGTTTCGTAAGCGATAAGAGGACCTTCATCACCTGCCAGTAGGAGTTCACAAGCCTGTTTTTCAAAACGCACGGCCCAATCAAACGGTTCCACAGGATGGCGGCCCCAAGCATAGGCCTGGAGATTGTGAACAAGGTTGCCGCTGCCGATGATTAAGATTCCTTCATCTCGCAGCGGCGAAAGCCGTTTCCCGATTTCGTAGTGATATTTGGCCGGTTGTGTTTCGTCAATGCTCAGTTGTACTATCGGGACATCGGCCTTTGGGAAGAGGTGACAGAGTACCGACCAGGTTCCATGATCGATCCCCCATTGCTCGTCACGGCCTACCGGAATCGGTGAGAGGAGAGTCTGGATACGACCGGCAAGGACTGGATCACCAGGTGCGGGATATTTGACCTGGTAGAGTTCAGGGGGAAAACCACCAAAATCGTGGATTGTTCTCGGAGCAGACATTGCCGTGACAAACGTTCCTGGAATGTACCAGTGAGCCGACACGGCAAGAACGGCTCTGGGCCGCGGAACTTCTATTCCGATCATGGCCCAGGTTTTTGTATAGGAATTACTCGTCAAAGCATTCATTGGATTGCCATGTCCGAAGAAAATGGCAGGCATTGGTTTTCCCATAATTTAAACCCTGGCAATTAAAGATTATAAATAGATTTTTTTATCTCGGATTACAACCTGTTTTAATATTTTGGCAATCAGTACCCGACGGTAAACCGCTTACGGGTATGATGCGGCACTTCTAATTCGTCAATCATGGCGATAGCGAAGTCTTCTTGCGAGATCTTGCTCTCTCCCTTGGTACCGACCAGTAAATGGTCTTTGCCGAGGCGAAACTTGCCAGTGCGGTCACCGGGCCCAAAAAAGGCGGAAGGGGATAAAAAGGTCCAGGCAAGTATCTTCTCCCCACGCAGGAGATTCAAGAAATCGCGCCCAGCTAAAGCCTCGGCTTTATATTCCGCCGGGAAGTCAGGCGTATCCACAAGTTGGATGCCCGGAGCCACTTCTAAACTGCCCGCACCTCCTACGACCAGAAGTCGATCGACCTCCGCTTTTTTGACGGCTCGGATCAAAACCCGTGGATCCATCAGTTTGAACCGCACCGAGCTGATTACCGCCACATGTCCAAAGAAAAGCTTGGCCAGACCGATTTCGTCGTTCACATCTCCCTGCCGCGCTGTCAAACGGGCATGTGGTTTTAGCTTATCGGGATTGCGGACGATCCCTGTGATATGGTGGCCGCGATTAAGGGCTTCGGCCAGAATTTTTGATCCCACGTTTCCGGTAGCGCCTATTAATGCAATTTTCATGGAATACTCTCCTCCATCGGGAATCTGGTGAATGGATCCAAAGAGAAACTTTCATGTTTTCCTCAATCTAAGCTCGGTCTCCGGCTTTGCAATGTCAGTACGCACGGTGGCACCCCGTTCCAGCTTGATTAATGGCCAGTCATGAGTCGGAACGGGGTGCATTGTCGTGCTTTGTGTAAAATGTTATTACGGGGCAAGGCCCAGCTGCTTCATATAGGCCTGATTATCCCAGAACAAATACTCCTCATCCATAACGCCGTCTTTGGTCCAGTGACCCAGAGTGACCATGGCCAACTTGACCTTATTGCCGTTCGGCGGAATGGTCTTGCCATCGCCGATGGGCATGGGCATCGTGAATGTCGCTTCAAGGATACCTTCTACAGCCGTCCAGGCGTTCTCTCCGATCCTGATCGGGTGGACCTTGATACGTGTATCCGGGCTGGCAATAAACATTCCCTTTAGATCCTCAATATGTTTCTCAATTCCAGTTGTCGTGTGCCCGTCAGGCCAATGTACGATAATATCCTTTGAATGGCTCTTTTTAAGCTCATCCCATTTCTGGTTCGAGAAGACGTTGAAATCGAGATCGTCGAAGACCTCCATATGCATCTTCACCTTCTCCTTCTCCAACAGAAATTTCTTCAACTGGTCATCTTGGCTCGTCGCCCCCAGCATCAGAAACGCGATCACCACGAATCCGGCAAGTCCTATTGCTGTCATTTGAGTAAACATCCGCATATGGACCTCCTTTAGTTTTTTAAATACCTCAATTTAAACCACTATAATTCAGTTTTTTATTAACGTACATTCTTCTTTCCTGGTCCTAATGCATAACGGAGAAAAAGTAAGCTCCCACCCCTTTTTACACTGAGAAGAGTTCCCCAGACCGGATTCTCTGGAGCAAAAGTGTTGCCGGCAACCAGGCCCGGCCGTCCAAGGTCTCCATTTCTCCCCACAATCTGAGGCGCAAGAGTTAAGAACTGTTCATCCAGACTCCGCTCGGCAATGAAGTCTCCCAGAAGGTGCGGCCCCCCTTCCACCAAAATTAGGCTCCCCTGAACAATGGCATTCACTTCCTTCAAGATATTTTGCGTGTTAAGCCGCCCCTCTTCTAGAACTAGCACCTGTACCGAAGGAGGTGGAGAGTTACTGCGGATCCGGATAGCCCCGGCCGGGCTGGTTACAATCAGGACGGGGACACTGCTTGACTGAAAAAGGGGGAGACTCAGATCGATTTTCCCTCGGGTTGTGACAATGACGTTAAGAGGTGAAGGTGTTTTTTTTAGATTGTGACGAAATATTTTGTATTCTTTGCTCAATTGAGGATAGATGTGCTCTGCGGTCCAGACATGCCCGGGAGTCGCACGAAGGGTCCCCGCCCCAACGATGACCGCATCTGCTGCCGCCCGTAAGAGTCCCATCACCATCCGATCGTGGGGATTTGATCCGCTGATATCTCCCCCTCCCGGGTGGCCGGGAAGGTCAAAAGAAACCACTCCGTCCAAAGAGGTCACCAGGTTGGCAACCACATAAGGTTTATCGACATCCATCGGAAACCGAAGATCGCCATACAGTCCTGCCAATTGTGAAGAAAGTGGCAGAGAATCCCCGCGGTCTGTTTCATACAGCGTATCGAGCGGGCTAAGATCGTTCATAGGCCTAATCCTTCCCGTCTAAAACACCGAATCCGGCTAGGAAAAGTGTTTTCATATTTTCAATTTGACTTGCGCAAAAAATCAACATCAGGGATTGGACCCCTTGAGGTTAGTCCGCTCGAACCAAAGGTGTATCAACCAGGTGTTCTGAAAGGAACCATACCTGCAATTCGTTGGTTCGCAGCACATCACTGACGAGCAGGTCATTCGTTCCGTCATCTCCCATCTCGGAAGCCTTCCGGGCTGACGCACGGACTCCCTGTATTACGATTTGATGGGCGGTCAATAATCGTGAAATCTGGACCGGGACCTCCTCCCTGCCCCGAGGAGGCCGGGGGATATTCGTCTGTTCAGCGACATCGGCTGCCATCGCGTAACTTATACCGCCCAGAATTTGAATGCGCTCGGCGATCATATCCA
>DATNMI010000496.1:0-2578 GCA_035602375.1 Nitrospiria bacterium
CCTGCTGGATGTCTGCTTTTAGGCCTGTTTTTGAAGCAATGACCCGAAAAGGAGTTTCCTCCCCGATAATAAAGGGACGGCAATAATTGTAAATGTCCCGGTTCTGGAATGTTTTAAGGATGATTTCCGGGCCAATTCCGGAGGGGTCTCCCATGGTCACTGCAATCAGGGGTTTTTGGGGTGAAACGCGCATGAGAGCCAGGCTATTCCCGGCCTCTTTGGACGGCTGAATCCTCCCGGACGTTTTCAAACGCGTTTCCGATCTGGTGTCCCATGGAGGTCAAAAGTTCTTCTTCCTGGGCAGAGATGGTGTGAGGCTTTTTAAACAGGAGGACCATCATTCCGATCACCTTTCTTTTCGAGAAAAGGGGCACCGCGGCCAGGGAGGTAAAATCAAACCCGGCAGGAATCGGAAAAATCCCGGCTTGCCGCTCGCCGTGCAGATTCTCAAGGACGAAGGGTTCAGGTTTCTCAAAAATCACCCGGAAAATCCTTCCCTGGAGAGCCTTAACCTCTTCATTTTTAAAGACTGAGGTGGGAAGACTTTTCATCATCGCCTCGCCGGAGGGGAGATTAAAAGAAATAAGTATTCCGTCCGCTTTCATCATGCCAAGGACTTTGTTTGGAGTTACAGTGAGGATTTCTTCCCTGGTCCGGCATTCGTTCAGCGCCGCCCCCATGGCAAGAAGGGTATACATTTCATTATTCCGAAGTTCCAGTTCCCTGGTACGCGTCTCAAGTTCCCGCGTCCGTTCTGAAACCTTGAGCTCCATTCCCTGGTAGAGGGATTCCATCTTCCTGGCCATTTCATTAAATTCATGAGCAACCTCCTCGACCTCGTCGCCTGTTCGGACGTTGATGCGGTAGTCAAGGCGGCCATTGCCGATAAAATGAATCCCGTTTTGAAGGACTTTAATCGGGCGGACAATCCGGCGCGCTTCGAGCCAGCTGAGCAGGCTTAAAAGGGCCACGCCTGAAAGGCCGGCCAGAAGAATCAGCTTCAACAAAGAAAAAACCGGCTGGAATGTTTCATAAGGATCCTGGCTGGTGAAGATATACCATTTTTTTCCGCCGAAATTGTCAGGGCCTGAATTTAAAGTGATGTCCAGAGGCGCAAATCCGTTTAACGCCTCCCTGCCCGGATAATGAACATCATGCAAACTGGTATCCCAGCCTGCTTCGGATTTGAAAATCTGTTTCTGGAGGTCTTCGGTAATCTTGTGGGTTCTAATGGGAAAGATCGGACAGAAGAGAATCGATCCGTCGGAGCTGGCCAGCATCGTATGATCTTTTTTCCCGACTTTTACGGAGGTGACCCATCTGAAAAATAGGTCTACGTTATGGACCATGCTTAAAGCGCCGATGACTTCGCCATTTTTATATATCGGCATAGCGATGGTGAATACATAGGCCTTGATGGCCGGCTCGAAAAGAATATCGCTCAGGTAGACGCCTTTCGCCGGAAGCTTAATTGTGGTTTGAAACCATTTCTCATTGCTGTAATTGAAATTCGGAGTCTTGCGATTCGAAGCTCTGACGATCCCCGACTTGTCTGCCACAAAAATAAAATAATGGATCCCCTCACCCGAGGTGTCTTTTTCCTGAAACCTGCGGAAATAGTCTGAAACTTCGTTATGGATAATGGCATTGACCTGAGGATCATTTTCATTTAGTTGTTGCCATTTCTGGCCCGTTTTAAAGTTAACATCCGAATCCGGAGCCTTCTTGTCTGTTTTTGCGAGAAGGGTCTGAACCTCTCGAGAAGAGGCGAGAAATCCGGATTCCTCGATATGGTGGTCGATCAGGGATTCGAGTCTCTTGCTGGTCACTTCAGCGATTTCCTGAAAGCTTGATCCGATAATCCGCTTGATGGTTGATTTTCCGAAGAAATAAACGAGGCCAAGTCCCAGGATCGTTGAAATAATTCCCACAACCAGAATGGAGAGAATGAGTTTATTCTGAAGTTTTGATCTCATTTAGCTTTGATTTCCAGGGGCGGCCCCGCTGTCCGGTTTCAGTCTTGCGGAATTCATTTTGCGGTTTCTCCCGATTTTACTTTGACCGCCGCGCCATATTCATAGACAAGTTTTCCGCCCAACAGGCCGGTCAGGCCGATAAGGATCATTCCGGCGAGGGAAAGAGCAAGGTAAACGTTATAAAGGTTTGCCGTGATTTTGTTCTTCTTAATGAACCTAAAGCCGAGCAGCGTTCCGATGAAAACAATCGTGAAAATCGCGAAAATCATATGCCGGTCAATGGCTTCTTCCGGAACGCCGGTCTTTTCAACAATTCCTTCGATCAGAAGACCATCGGCGGTCGCCGCCAATCCCGCGAGGAGCGCCAGAATCAGGAGAAAGTAGGCGGTTTTTAAAAAATCTTCTTTTTTGAAGATTTTAAAGCCAAAATCAAAGAGGACGGAAGTCATGTATAACGCAATAGGAAAATGAACCAGCATGGGGTGCAGATGGACGAGTTTTTCCACGAGTGCGGCTCCTTTAAAAAAAATCAATAATTCCAGTATCATAGCATTTTCCACTTCTCTTGATAAAGAGAAAATAAAATGGTATTATCGCAGGTT
>DATNMI010000515.1:0-1653 GCA_035602375.1 Nitrospiria bacterium
CGCTTGGAAACCTGGAAAAGGCGGCAGGCAAAGGGCTCCCCCTGATGGCTTATGTCCTGGAAACGGTCCGGGCCTATGCCACCGTGGGGGAAATCTCCGCTCTATTTCGAAGAGTGTACGGGGAATATCATGAAACTTGGAACCTCTGAAATCTTCTCGCTGTCGGACGGCACCTTCCGGCTCGACGGAGGGGCGATGTTCGGTGTCGTCCCGAAAACTCTTTGGGAGAAATCGTCTCCCCCTGACAACCGAAACAGGATTTTGCTCTCCCTGGGGGTTCTGCTGGTGAAGGCAGGCGGGAAAAACATACTCGTCGACACAGGGATCGGAAACAAAAGCACCGATAAATTCAACGACCTCTACGATGTCCGGCGCACCCCGCTTGAGCAGGAGCTTTCAAGGTTGAACCTCTCTCCGGAATCGATCGATATCGTCATCAACACCCATCTTCATTTTGACCACGCGGGTGGCAATACACGCAAAAAGGGCGATGGGAGCCTGGAACCGGCTTTTCCCCGGGCACAATTTTATGTCCAGCGAAAAGAGTGGGAGGCGGCCTTTCATCTCAATGAAAGGACAAAGGCGAGCTATCTCGGGGAAAACTACGCGCTTCTGGAAAAGACGGGGCAGTTGAAATTTCTTGAAGGAGACCAGCAGGTCATGAAAGGGATCCGGGTGATCGAAACCCCGGGACATACGGAACATCACCAGTCGGTACTGATTGGCGATGGAAAAGAGAAAGCCTGCTTTTTAGGAGATCTGATCCCGACGACCGCGCATCTTTCGCCCCCCTGGATCATGGGGTATGACCTTTTCCCGCTGGTTACCCTTCAGACCAAAAAACAGATCCTCCAGCAGGCGTTTGAAGAAAAGTGGCTTCTGATCTTCCAGCATGATCCATTGGTTCGGTCAGGCTATCTTGAAGAAAAAAACGGGAAATTCATTCTCGCCCCTTTTCCGATACCGGAGCAATAGAGGTTTTTAATCTTTCGAGCCGGGAATTATTTTCCGGTATTGACCAGTTTCAGTTTCGGCGCCAGTTCCGCCATGACCATGTCAAACCGCTCTTCGGTCACCATTTCCAGAGCTCCAGGGACGGGACAGATTTCCGCGCAAATGTAACAGCCGGTACACCGGTCTTTGTCGACAATATGGATCTGCTTCGACTCCCCTTCAATTGCATTCACCGGGCAGACCTTCTTGCACATCAGACAACCGGTACAGGTCTCGTAAATGACCGCTTTCGGCCTCAGGGCGATAAAATCGGCAATGGTATCGGTCGGACAGGCCGGAATGCATAAGCCGCAGTTGATACATTTTTCGTAATGAATCTTAGCCAGATTATTGTCCATGGTGATCGCCTCGTAGGGACAGGCTTTCACGCACTGGTCGCAGGCCACGCACCCGACGGTGCAGTTTTTCTTGGTCGCCGCACCCTTGTCCTGGGAGGCGCAGGCCACGATCACCTTTTTGCTGACCGGCCACATCTCGATGACATCCTTGGGGCAGGCGGTGGCGCAGATCCCGCATCCCGTACAGTAATCATCGTTAATGGCAGGGAGCATATTTTCATCCATCGCGATTGACCCGGGGAATGGGCAGACCGCCACGCAGGTTCCAAGACCGATACAGGCAAACGAACAGGATTTATCT
>DATNMI010000382.1:0-2718 GCA_035602375.1 Nitrospiria bacterium
AACCATCTTTAAACCATTCAACCGACATTTCCTCTTCAACCTATAAATGAAATTTCTTTTTAAAACGTTCAAAAACTTCTTCCGGCGTAATTCTTTCCATACATTCCATGGGATAGCCGCTGTTCAGGCAGGTCCTCTTCAAACAGGGACGGCACTGAATATTTTTGAAAATTACATCGTTTTCCATTTTATAGGGGCCCGTTTTCCTCTGATCTGTGGCCCCGAAAATGGCAAGTAGAGGGCTTTCCATCGCCGCGGCCAAGTGCATCGGCCCCGAATCGGTGGTGATCAGAAGGCTCGACCGTTTTAAAAATGCGGTTAATTGTTTCAAGTTAAATTTTCCGGTCGCGATCACAGGAGAATATTTCATCATGTGGATCATTTGAATAATCTGTTTCTGATCTTCTTCAGAACCAAGAAGAACCAGCTGAAACTTTTCTGTCGCCGATATGAGATCGGCCAGCCTGGCAAAGTTATTTAAAGACCATACCTTGGTTTTCCAACGGGCCACAGGATGAATTCCAATTAAGGGCAGATAGGTTCTTGCCTTTTCAGCCTTTAAGAAGCCGTCAATAAAGCGGTCCTCATCAGGTTGAATTTTGATCTGAAATCGCGGGCTTCCCGTCCACCCGAGGTACTCTGGAATCAACAGGTAACGGTCAACCGCATGGATAGATTTTTTTTTTGGGACAGGAACTTTGATATCATATAACCATCTGCTCCCTTCCCTGGCGCTCTCTAGTCCTAATACCTTTTTACCACCTGACAGCCAACCGATCAATCCGCTTCTCAAAAGTCCCTGCAAATCAATGACAAGATCGAATTTTTCCCGCCGGATTTTCCCAATCAAACGTAAAATCGATAAAAGGGAGCGGAAAATTCCGTTTTTTTTGTTCCTTTCGAAAAAGAGCACCTCATGAATCGCCGGGCAAATCTCCAGCAAACCGCGGTAAGAAGCATTGACCATCCAGGTCAAATGCGCGTCCTGATAGATATCCTTCAGGGCCCAGGCAACAGGCAGCGTATGAATAATATCGCCCAGAGAGCTCAATTTAATAACTAATATCGTCTTTACCCGGTTTTCCAAACTAAGATCTTTCAATAAGCTGATAAAAGAGCGCCTCGGTTTCTTTTGCGACGCGGTCCATATTGAACCAGGTTTCAACCCGTTCCTTCCCCGCCCTCGCAATTCTGGTTCTTAATCGCTCATCTTCCAGCAGGCGGACGATCTGTTTTGAAAGGTCCGCAGGATTCCCTTTTTCAAATAAAAGACCATTGGACATGTGATCAATGATTTCATTAATTCCCCCGATATTTGTTCCTATACAAGGGACCCCGGCCGCCATTGCCTCCAGGATCACAAGTCCGAGAGATTCGGAATAGGAAGGAAGAACATGCATATCCATCAGATAATAGAAAGGGAATATCTCCTCTTGAAACGGCAGAATAGCGACATCCTCCTCCGTCAGCCCTTTATTTTTCGCTATTTCCATTAACGCCAGGCAATCGGCAGGAAGAGGGCCGATGACGATCAGAAACGCCTTTTGTTTAAGAAGCTTAATCGCCTCGAACATCAGAGCATGGCCTTTGCCATGACCGCGCGTATTTTTCCCTTTGGGATCAAAATCGGCAACCATTCCAATAATTGGAATATTTTTCTTTTTTTCGAGTATTTGGCGTCTTAATTTCTCAATCTTCGGAACGTCCGGCGTCTTGTAGGCCTCCAGGTCTATTCCGCCATAAATTAATTTCGTTTTCCAGGTCAAATCATTTCTTAAACTCCGGAGAACCACCTTGCTTACCGCAATATTCATATCGGCGCCCAGATTATAAATCAGCGAGCCAAAGAAAGGAACAGTTCCGGAAACCGCATGGCGCGTCACAACAATCCTGGCCTTGCATCCGTACAGCATTTTTGCAAAAGCCGCAAGATAGCGTTCTCTCGAATGGTGGGTGTTAATAATCTGAAATTGCTGTTTATTAGAAAATTCAGCCAGCTGTTTTGCTTTATTAAAGTCAAATAATCCGTTGACGTCGATAATATGGGTGTTCAGTCTTTCCTTTTCAGAGCTGCGCAGAGTGAAACTGTTTGAAGAACATGCCTGTACGACTTCATGCCCGGATTTCCGCAAATATTTCGCCAGCGCTACGGCAAACACTCCGGACCCGGCCCTCCCGCCGCCCAGAGAAATGTTTAAGATACGCAGCGGCTTAACCATAGAGATTGGTCCACATTTTCATATAATTTCGAGGCGTCATCCGGAAAAAAGCTTCGCCATGCGTCCGCGCGTTGGCGATCATGCCGCGGTATCTGTTTAAGGCAAGAGTCCCTTCTAGCCAGTTATGACTCGCCATCTGGCTCTGATAGCAGGCCATTGCTTTTTTCTTTATTTCAGCCTGATCGGAAATATCGACCACGACATTCGGAATCAGAGTCGTCCACACCTCATATCCGTAAATCATAAATTGAGGATCGATCTTTTTCAGGGCTTCATAAAAATAGCGATTCAGGATAATGTGGTCATTATGCCTGTCCATATAGGAAGGAAGATAGACGATATCAGGAGCAATTTCCAGGATTACCTCGCTCAACCGTTTGGAGATTTCTGGAAACCGGTCCAATGTTTTCGACTGGTAATCCCAGAAAATCAGGCGATTGACCCCGAGAATTATGCCTGCCTTATCTCCTTCCGCTCTTCTTTCCTCGGTACAATCAGC
>DATNMI010000391.1:0-5242 GCA_035602375.1 Nitrospiria bacterium
AAGCGGTAAATCATATCCTGTGAGATGCAGCAGGCTGTACAACAACATTGAACCATGACCCGCGGACAGCACAAATCGGTCCCGATCAAACCACTGCGGATTGGCAGGACTATGCTTGAGAAACCGCGTCCACAACAGATAGGCCATCGGCGCGGCGCCCAGCGGCAGGCCAGGATGGCCGCTATTGGCCTTTTGCACCGCATCGACCGACAGAAAACGGATCGTGTTAACCGCCATTTGATCCAATTCCGTTTGACTAAGGATCTTCGTGGTCGAGAGCGCCATTGCTCGTTTCTCCTTAGTTGAAGTGTGAGAACATTACGAGACTCGCTTCCAAATTAATTGACTCCTACAACCCGTTTTCTGTTTCTTGAAATCATGGGACGAGTTTGTTTTCTCCGGTGCGCCAGGATCGTCGGATCAGTCACTTCTCCGCAAAGGAGACAGCGCCACCCGAAAAAGCTGAATTTTCCCGTATCATCTAGAATATCCAGAAACTTTTCCCTAATCATCAAAGCTCTACACCTTTGACAATGCATAAAAACCTCCCTGTTTGAAAACTCGCCCTAAAGTTAAACCCGCGTAAGAAAGGCCTGTTTGCACTCATTTTATTTTTCCAACAAAGCGTCTATTGAACCCGGGCTGTTACCGGCGGGATTCGAAATCCTTTCCCGCCCATTCTCCGTATCGGTCTCCCCTGATTTAAAACGTATTTTTAAAGGAGCCTCTTTGCTCAAATCGTTTACATGAGTGCCTCGATTGTTCCGTTATTTGTATTGTTTTTATTGAAATACACTAAAGATAGCGGCCTCTTGTTTCTCAAGCCTCCTTTTATTTGGATTTGATGATCGTCCGATCCTTTTTAAGGTTTCCAATACCCGTGTTTCATTTCCCCAATCACTCCAGAAAACATCTTTTATCCTTAAAACAAGAAGCCGGGAGGGAAATTTTTGAAGAACCAAATCTGAAAAATTGACCGAATTCATCTTCTCGTACTCCTGGCGGACGACCTTTTCCTCCTCCGAAGTGCCCATTGCGTCATAAATATTATTAAAAGAGGATTGAAGCCCGGGCGCTCCGTCTAATACCATTTTCCAGAGAGTTGAGGCCCGAGCCACCATGATCAGGGTATTCCAGAGATACCCCTTGTCAAGAAACTGACGAGCGGTTTCATGATCTGGTTTTTCGTGAAATGTTTTCACCTGGTTGATTCCGATTCCGTTTAATGCGAGGATCTTTTCTCCCGGTTGAATCCACCCATATTCATCCTCAGGCGCATCCGGCTGAATTCCAAAAAGGACAATTTTGTCTGGAAATTGCTGGTTCACATTCCTGGCAAATCGGATATGCTCCATAAAACGGCCCTCTTCCAGAATAAAGTGATCTGAAGGAAAAATCCCGATATGGCTGTTCGGGTCATTTTTCAAGACTCTGGCTAGAGGGAGCAATATTCCTGGCGCCGTTTCCCGATTGATCGGTTGATAAACCAGATTTTCAGAGGGGAACTCTCGCAGATAGTGATGAATGGTCTGGCGATACCTGGAATCCAGCACCACAAGCTGTTTTTCTTTCGGGATGAGCGTTTCTATCCTGTCGGTTGTATGCTCAATCATGGTCCGTTTCCCTGTAAAAGCCACAAACTGCTTCGGTTCATCCAGCCCGTAGTTGCGCTTAACAAAAGAAGCCAGGCGTTTTCCATTTCCTCCCGCGAGGATAACTCCGTACAGGTCAGAACTCTGATCTCTCCGCAACCCTTCAGGGGACATGGGACGACTTGATACCAGCCCTCTTTCCATTTTTATTTCCCTTTCGACAGGTGAAGTGTTTTGTAAAGGTCATTTATCAAATCGGTTCACCTCATTTGACGCGGGCCGCCGGAATCCGAACGCGACGGGAGAGACGGCATCGCGCGAGAAGCGGGCGCGGATCTATAAGCATGAGCAGATTCGCGACCGCGTCGATCTCCCAGACGATGGTCAACGCCGCGAAACGGCGCCACCTGGTAGGCAGGTCCCCAGCCGCCATAGTAGACACCGTAGGGTTCATAGTAAGGCACCCCATATCCTCCACCGTAATCGTATCCGTACCCGCCAGAGACGACACAGCCCGCCGAGAAGACAGTCAACGTCCCGACTACGAAGGCGAGTGATGTCCAGCGTAAAAGCAAGGTATTCACTTGGGTACCTCTTCACTCTCAGTATCCGGCCATTCAAGCAGTCCGAAAGGCGCTCCCAGAGGGTCGGCGACTACCGCAACTTTGCCGCCGTGGCGATCAACCCGCGGCTCGACTAACACGCGGCCACCGAGTGCCACGACCTTTGCGGTCATCTTGTCCGCGTCTTCGACGTGCACATAATTGAGCCAGTGGGGATGGGCCTTGGGCCTGTTCGCAGGGAGTGTATTCACGCTTGCGCGAGCATAGTTGTCGGAGGCGAGCAAAAGATGTTGAACGCCCGTGGCGGCGGGCAACTCGAAGACTTCGTAGTTAAATAACTTCTGGTAGAAAGCAGCATCGGTGTCCGGATCGCTCGTGATGAGCGAGCTCCAGATCCATTCTCCGGGCGTGGCCAGAACGTCGGGCGGATCGCCGCTACTGGAAGCGAGGACCGCAAAAACGGCCCCCTGCGGATCCTCGAAGACGGCTTCCTTGCCGCGGGCAGGAACGTTATGGGGTTCAGACAGAACCTTCGCGCCATTCTGCAAGGCAACTTTCTTTGCTGAATCAACATCGCCGACGGCGAAGAAACTCAGCCATGCCGGCTGTCGATGCTCACCCATCGGGACATCCTTGTGAATCAGTCCTGCAACGGGACGACCATCGAGAAACGCTTCGGCGTACCTTATTCCACCGCCCTGAATGTCGCGGAATGTCCAGCCAAACAGCCCTGCATAGAACTGCTTGGCGGCAGAGAGGTCCGGCGTAATCAATTCGACAAATATGAGTTTACCATCGTGATGCTCCTGACTGGCGGGCTCGACAATCGCTGGCAGCTGGAACGGTGCAGCCATGATCGGCACTGCACCCACAACCCCGAAAAACGCGGCGAGCAACCATTGCCTAAGAAAATGTCCGGCTCGATCAGGCCGTATCCTATTCGCACTGATCCGATTTGGAGCTAATGGGTTAATCATGATCCAAAATACCCTCTTTGAACTATTAACGGCAAACATAGTAGATTCCTTAATTTCGGTTTTTTTGTAATCCATTGGCGAAAACCCTCATGAATCGCACGTAGGTCATCGTTCCAATTTATAGGTCCCCCATGTTGCGGTCGTTCCTGTTTTTGATGGGCGACATGATAAATATTGAGTATGACGTGTAGGACAAATTGTTTTCTGGTCAAAACAGATCACTTTTGCAATATTTATATCCAGCCCGCTTCAAAATGGCTTGAATTGAAAATAATGACAATTAAGTATTAATAGATGACGCGGGGGACTAAGAAACAATTGAATTTGTGGAAGGGCGATACTATATGGAGTATGGGCCCGGATGGCCCAGCCCTACGGAATTCAATTATTGGTGCGCCTGAATTCGTAAGTGCTATTTTATTTTGACTAACGTTTGTAAATTTTTGATTGATACAGGCCGTTTGGGCAAGCGGCCCCAAGTGGCTCTCAACATTTTTATTTTGCGTTCTGAAAAACCCGAATGAAACTGGTGGAACCGGGTTTTCCCGCAGGGAGTTCGCCTGTTAAAATTATGGCTTCCCCCGGCTGGATTAACCCTTTCTTGTGAATCAGTTCAAAAATAAACTCTGGTTTTTGCTCAATTCCTTCGAGATCATTTAAGAGCAGAGGAATCACTCCCCAATACAAGACAAGCTGCCGGCTGATTTTCTGATCGGAAGTCAAAACAACAATGGGAACATGAGGTCTGGCCGCGGAAAGCCGCTGGGCCGTCAGGCCGGTTGGGCTTACGGCTACAATAATACTTGCTTTGATTCGATTGGCGATATGACAGGCGCCATCGGTTACAGCTTCTGATATTCCAGGGACAGTCTCCTTTCGTCTTTCCAGCGCAGGATGCTTTTTATGGTGATTTTCAAGTTCCGAGATAACCCGAGCCATAATACCTACCGCCTCCAGGGGATATTTCCCGATAGCTGTCTCCTGGGATAACATGACCGCGTCAGTCCCATCTAATACGGCATTCGCGATATCAGCGACCTCGGCACGCGTTGGCCAGGGTTGCTCCACCATCGACTCCAGCATCTGGGTTGCGGTCACGACCGGTTTTCCCAACCGGTTGGCTAAACCAATGATTTTCTTCTGGGCCAAAGGAACCTCTTCCACTGGAATTTCGACCCCCAGATCGCCTCGCGCGACCATCACACCGTCACAGCTCTGTAAGATTGGTTCAAGGTGCTCCAAGGCCTCCCGCCTTTCAATCTTGGCCATTAGTTTTGGGTTTTGCCCTCTGGATTGACAAAATGACCTCACCTCCTCAATATCCTCCGCGCTCCGAACAAAAGAGAGGGCCACCCAATCCACGCCCTGGGCAAGCCCGAAAGCAAGCAGAGTTAAATCATGTTCTGAAAGAAATGGCATGGAGAGATTGCTTTGAGGAACATTAATCCCTTGCTCACTCCTCAGTTTTCCTCCCGAAATCACTTCTGTTTCGATTTCAGCGGATAGCACTCGCATGACCTTTAAACGGATATGCCCATCGTCAATAAAGATGGGATCTCCAGCTGATACCTCTTGCGGAAGTTTGGAATAACTAATCTGGACAGATTTTTCCGAACCCGCGTCGTGACCGGTTTTTAGAATAAAACGCGATCCGGTCTTGAGAATAACTTCCCCCTGCTGGATTTCCCCGATACGTATTTTTGGCCCTGGCAGATCCTGAAGAATGGCAACCGTTTTCTCCATGGATTCGGATTCCTCGCGAATCATCCGGATCCAATCTTCAAACTGGGACTGTTCACCATGAGAAAAGTTCAGCCGAGCGACGTCCATCCCAGCCCGAATTAACGCTCTCAGCATTTCCCGCTTTCGCGTGGCCGGGCCAACTGTACAGACGATTTTTACCGATCTTGTCATAACGTATTCCTTAACAGACGTAAATAGATCCGGGTTATTTTATCTTTCTGCCAAATAACAGGAACATCAAAAACAATGTCAAAATCAGCAGACCTGTGCCAATGGCATAAGGTTCAAATCTCTTAAATGAGACAAGAATCTGTTCCATGTGAAGGCCAAAGAGGTAGGCCCCTAGTCCCCAGACCGACACCCAAAG
>DATNMI010000400.1:0-1139 GCA_035602375.1 Nitrospiria bacterium
AAGCTTTTTTTAAGGAGTATTACAGCATCAACAATGTGGTCATTGCCATTGTCGGGGATATAAAACCTCAGGAGGCCATTCAGGAAATGGAAAAAACCTTCGGACGAATCGCCCCTCGCCCGGTTCCTCCTCCCCTGACTCTTAAAGAGCCTGAGCAGGAAGGTGAAAGAAGTGTCCATATCGAATATGACGCCAACCCGTTTTTCACGATGGCCTTTCACCGGCCGGACTTTAAAGATCCGGACGACGCTGTTTTCGATGTGATTGAGTCGCTTCTTTCTTCGGGAAGGACCTCTCTCCTGTATAAACACCTGGTCACCGAAAAACAGATCGCGATTTCAGTGTCGGCCGATTCGAGCGAGCCTGGCACTAAATACCCCTCTCTTTTTATGATTTCCGGCGCGCCGCGGGCACCGCACACGCTCCAGGAGCTGGAAGCGGCCCTGTGGGATGAAATCACCCGTCTGAAAGAGGAGCCGGTGAAAGAACAGGAACTTCAAAAAGTGATTAACCAGTTTGACGGGTCGCTGACCCGCTCACTTGAGTCCAACAGCGGTCTTGCTTCGCAACTGGCCTATTTTGAAGCGGTCACGGGGGACTGGAAATATCTGGTCAGGCAACGGGAGAAAATGAAAGCGATCCGGCCGGAGGATGTTCAGCGGGTGGTCAGGAAATACTTTACCCGGAAAAACCGGATCGTTGCCACGCTCAGCCGTCCCGAAAATGATGAAAAAGTTCCGCAGAATGGAGGAAAATAGCCGGATGAAAAAGCCTGAAACGTGGTTAAACAAGATATTCGTCTCCATCTGGGTCTTACTTCTATTTGGGATGATTTGCCCGGCGGCCTCTTTTGCCCGGTTTGATCAGCCGGCTTTCAAACCTCTTGAATTTCATCCTCCCAAGGGGAAAATAACCGTTTTCCCGAACGGGTTGAAAGTTTATCTGCTGGAAGACCATGAGCTTCCTCTCATCAGAATAAACGCTGTGATCAAGGTTGGAAGCCTCTATGAACCGGAAGAAATGATCGGCCTGGCTTCTTTTACAGGATCGCTGATGCGGACAGGGGGTGCGGGAGGCAAGAGCGGGGACGAAATTGACGAAATCCTCGAGTTCCTCTCCGCCGGAATTTCAACCGGGAT
>DATNMI010000408.1:0-1626 GCA_035602375.1 Nitrospiria bacterium
GAGCTTTTTAAGCTCCCCTTCAACAAGCTTTACGTCTTCTTCCCTCATTCTCATAGGATTACTTTCACTCCCGTCATAAAAAAAGAAACATCTCAGGTCATTTAAAAATATACAAGATTTTCAGTGATTTGGCAAATGGGGGAATCTACATTTCTCTACGCCCCTCTATCGATTTTATCAGGCTGACTTCGTCGGCGAATTCGAGATCGATCCCTACGGGAATGCCGAGGGCGATTCTGGTGACCTTGACGCCCAGCGGGCGGACAATCTTTGATAGATAGAGCGCTGTAGTCTCTCCATCCAGCGTGGGATTCGTGGCTATGATCACTTCCTTGATTTCCCCTTTTTCCAGCCGGTCCATCAGGTCTTTCACATGAATCTCGTCCGCCGACACCCCGTCAAGAGGTGCGATGACCCCCATCAGCACATGATAGAGTCCGCGAAACTCTCCCGTCTTCTCAACCGCATAAACGGTGCTCGGTTCTTCCACCACCAGAACGCGGGTCCGGTCGCGGGACGGATCCGAGCAGATGTTGCAAACCTCCTGCTCGGAAATATTCCGGCAGTTCATGCAAAATAAAAGCTTGTCCTTGACGTCAAAAATAGCCTGGCCGATCCCGCGCGCCTCCGCCGGCGCCATCTTCAACAGGGCAAAGGCAAGCCTCTGGGCGGTCTTCTGGCCCACGCCCGGCAGTTTCGTCAGTTCACGAATCAGCTTTGAAAAAGTTCCGCTCTGTTCCATTTCGTTTTTGGTTTCCCCCTTGGCTATCGAAATTCAGGTTGTGGCTATTTTAACGGGAGGCCTTCGCATACACAGCTCAATGCCCCCCGCGCCCCCGCGTTCGAACAGGCAAAGCCTGATGCGAACTCAGCGAGCAATGCGAGCGAGAGGGGAAAGCTTCATCCGGCTCTGCCGGTGAAGGGGGCGACGCGAGCCCCTCTTACAACTGGTGCTTTTTCACCAACCTGTTAGAACATTCCGGGAATGTTGAGCCCGCCCGTAACCCCCTTCATCTCTTCCGCCATCATATCACGCGCCCGTTTAAGCGCCTCGTTCATCGCGGCGAGAATCAGGTCCTGAAGCATATCGATGTCCTGGGGGTTGACGACCTGGGGGTCGATCTTCACAGAGAGGATCTCCTGTTTTCCATTGGCAACCACGGTCACCATCCCTCCCCCTGCAGTGGCCTCCACCGTTTTCTTGCCCGCCTCCTCCTGAACGCGACCCATCTTTTCCTGAAGCGACTGCGCCTGCTTCATCATATCACCCAGCATTTTCTTGTTAAACATCCGTCAAACTCCCTCTTTGGCAATTATTCTTTGACCTCTATGATTTTTCCGTCCAGCGCTTCCTGAATCTTATGAACCATCGCCTCTCCTCCGTGCTTTTTTGCGGCGATGGCGCGATCCGGAACATTGCTCCGCTCTGACGCGGAAAGAGGAACCACCGTCACCCGCGCTTCGCGCCTTAAAAAATCCATGGAAATATCCCTCATCAGTTTCAGGCTCTCTTCTTTCTGCATGAACGCAAGAAACGGGGATTCGGCCGGATAGCCGATTTTAATCTCCCCCCCTTCGCAGGAATACCAGAGGCTCTGTTTCAGATAAGATTCCAGCGATGGTTTC
>DATNMI010000452.1:0-4705 GCA_035602375.1 Nitrospiria bacterium
GTTGATATCGGTCTCGATATGACCCTCCAGTCGTGGTTCAGGCAGGAAAAATTCACCACGATCTGTTTTGACAATGAACTTTACGCCAATACCGGCGGACAGGAGAGCGGTCTGACCCAAAGGGGATTTGTGATGAAAATGGCGCCCCAGGGGAAGAAGTTCGACAAGGTCAGAATGCCGGAGCTCGCAAAAGAGTCGGGATGCGCCTATGTTGCCATACTGACCGTCAGCAAGCCGAACCTGGTGGAGAGGGTTCTGAAAAACGCGATCTATGTCGCGCGGCATATCGGTCCGACCTATATCCAGATCTATACCCCCTGCATTCTGGAAATTGGAAAACAGAGCATGGAAGGACTTGCTGAAATGAGAGATTCCGAAGGCCCCGCAGGCCGGTTTGCTTTCCGGGAATATGTTTCGGATGAAGCAAAGGTTTTTCTTGCCGAAATGGAAGAGAAGAAGAAAGCGGCCAAGCTTGGAGCGGCGGCGCCAGCGGGAGTGGAATCATGAGAAAGAGGGTCAATGTTCGTATATCCGGCCTGGGAGGACAGGGAGCGGTGACCTCCGCCCATGTTCTTGCAACCGCGGTCTACAAGGAAGGTCGAAACGCGATCTCGAATCCCTTCTTTGGCGCTGAGAAGAGAATGGCGCCGGCTGAAAGTTACGTCCGGATCGCCGACATGAAGATCTACGACCGGGGAGAGATCGTATTCCCGGATATCATCATGATCTATCACCCGCAGGTTTATACGCAGGGCAAGTGCTACACCATGCCCTTTTATTCCGGATTGAAAAAGGGGGGACTGGTCATCATCAATACCGACCACCCGCTTCTCAGCGAGGAAGATCAACAGCGGCTCAATGAGCTGGAAGCGCCGTTCCTTTATATCGATGCCACCGCGATGGCCGTGGAAGTTGCCGGTACGGAACTGGCCACCAACATGGCGATGCTCGGCGCGCTGGTCGGGGCGACCAAGATTGTCAAAATGGACTCTCTGGAACTGGCGCTCGCCGACCGGTTTGGAAAGAAGTATGTGGCGTCCGGCGGAACGGCGACTCTTGACGAAGCTATTAAGAAAAAATTCGCGAAAAAGGAACAGCTCCTGGCAAAGAACCTTGAAACCATCAAAGCCGGTTACAAGTTTGCCTCGGACTGGGTGGAAACCTTAAAAGCGGAAGTATTGGTTTAAACGGTTAGGGGGTATTCGGATCCATGTACGCAGTCGCTCTTGTTGATGATGAAAAATGTATAGCCAATAAAGGTTGCCGCCTCTGTATTCTCTATTGCCCGGAAGCCGATACCATCCGGCTTGATCCTGTAAAAAAGAAGGCGGTTGTAAGCGAAAGCCGGTGTAAAGGGTGCGAACTTTGCGTCGTAGTCTGTAACAGCGCAAAACATCAGGCCATTACTATGGTGATGAGATAGGCGAAAAGATAAATGATAGATCCCGAAATAGAACAGGCCCTCGATAAGGTCTTGAAATCCCTTCAAGAACTCACCGGAATATACGATCGAAAAGTGGATGAGCTTCGAATCAAGGGTTTGGACCAGAATAAACTGACGCCCCTTTTGTCCGGGTCTGAGGCGATGAAAGACAGCGCCGGGATTTTTCTGACCTGGGCCAAACATTATAGCGACAAGTTGGCGCATCCTACCGCGGACAAGACAACCGAAGGCGTCTATTAGGCACAGGTTTGTGAAAACGCCCCATTATCGTCTTCCCGAACGTTCTAATCGGGAATCTATAATGCCGATGCCTTCTTGTTATTAAAAGATTGGATTCCCGCTCGCAATTCTTTTTCGGCGCTGGCGAAACAATTGACCAGCGCGGCGCCCTCTGCCGAAGACTTCCACCGCATATTATTTCTTATCGGAGGGCCGCTGGTGCCTTCGCGGGAATGACAGAGAAAAATTAACGGTCGATGGCGGCGAGTTTCCGTTTAAAAAACTCTATAATTCTCTCTTCAGGCAGATAGGCCGCCTTCCAGGGAAAATCTCCAGAAACAAAACCGGCGTGTCCTCCTGTCACAGTATACTCTGCCTCCAGAAACTCATTTCGTCTTATTTTTCCGGTCGGGATGTTTTCTGCCGGAAAAAATGGATCATCTGCCGCGTTAAGTAAATAGACCGCCTTCCTGATTTTATCCAGGAAATGAACTGAGCTGGACTGCTCGTAGTAGTCCTCTCCGTCGCGGAAACCATGAAGCGGTGCAGTGATCAGATTGTCAAACTCCCCTAAAGTATTAATTTTCCTGATCCTTCTTTCCGGTATGTCCAGTTTGAAATCCCTAATCTTCCTCAAAGATTTTGATTTCAGAGTCTTTAAAAATCTCCTTCCATAAACGATTCTGTTAAAAACGAGACGGTCAATCCGGGCTGAGGAGACGGCCAGGTCGAAGGGGACTGAAACAGCAGCGGCTGCAAAGATTTCGCCCGGTGTTTGGCTTGAGTTTTCTCCAAGCCATTTGAGAAGAACGTTGCCGCCCAGGGAAAACCCGGCAATGCCGATCAGTCTTCCGGGGTGAAGAGAAATCAGATTTTTGATGACAAATGAAAGGTCTTTGGTCTCTCCGAAATGATAACTTTGCGGCCTCAGGTTGAGTTCTCCGGAACATGAGCGGAAGTTGAGGGCGACGGCAGGCCACTGGTTTTTGAAACAGGCCTCCAGCAATCCGAGCATGTATTTGGCCCTGGAAGAGCCCTCAAGGCCATGAAGGAGGAGAATCAGGGGTGTGTATTTGTCAGCCTTCTCTGGAGCTTCAAGAAAATCGAGGTCAAGAAAATCGCCGTCCGGGGTTTTCCACCGGACCCTTTTTACGGGAAGCGACGGGGTTTTGCCGAGCAGGGTTCTGTATACGGTTTGGGAATGAGCGCCGGGGCACCACCAGGCTGGTATAAATCGATCCATCAGAAGAACATTCTATCAGCCGGTCCGCGGTTCCTCAAGGCTAAATGTTGAGACCCATGGAATATCATAGGGGCGCCCGGGAAAAGGGAATATACATTTTGACATTAAGGGTTGTTGCGAATATAATTCATAGGTTTTATGGAAAGCGCTCAAAAACACATCCGAAATTTTTGTATCATCGCCCATATTGACCATGGAAAATCGACCTTGGCCGACCGGCTTCTTGAATTCACGGGAACCCTCTCCCAGCGTGAATTAAAAGAACAATTCCTTGACGATATGGATTTGGAGCGGGAGCGCGGAATCACGATTAAAGCGCATGCCGTCCGCCTGAAATACCGTTCTCTTTCCAATGAAGATTACATTCTGAACCTGATCGATACCCCGGGCCATGTCGACTTTACCTAAGAAGTGTCGCGGAGCCTTGCCGCGTGCGAAGGGGCCCTCCTGGTGGTCGATGCCACCCAGGGGGTGGAAGCCCAGACGATCGCGAACGCCAACCTTGCCATCGATAATCACCTCGAAATCATTCCGATCATTAACAAAATCGACCTTCCCAGCGCCGACGTCGAGAGATGCAGGGAACAAATCGAAGATATTTTAAGCATTGAAGCTTCAGAGGCGATCCCGGCCAGCGCCAAGGAAGGAATTGGAATCCGGGAGATCCTTGAGGCGGTGATTGCGAAAATCCCGCCCCCCTCAGGAGACCCGGAAGCCCCTTTGAAAGCGCTTGTTTTTGATTCCTGGTTTGACAATTACGAAGGGGCCGTTGTTCTGATCAAGATCGTCCAAGGGAGGCTCCGGGTTGGAGAAAAAATCCGGTTCATGTACAATCAGAAAGAGTTTGATGTGATTTCCCTGGGTATTTTTACGCCCGGCAGGACTGCGGTTAACGAATTAAGCGTTGGAGAGGCCGGTTGTTTTACGGCCGCGATCAAAGTCGTGGGGGACACGAAAATCGGTGATACGGTGACCCTTGCGGCAAGGCCCGCCACGGAAGCGATCCCTGGTTACCGGGATGTCAAACCGATGGTCTTTTGCGGGCTTTATTGCCAGGACACTTCCGATTATGAAGACCTGAGGGACGCGCTTGAAAAGCTTCGCATGAACGACTCCTCTTTCGGTTTTGAACCTGAGACGTCTCTGGCGCTCGGGTTCGGTTTCCGCTGTGGATTCCTGGGACTTCTCCATATGGAAATTATCCAGGAGCGGCTGGAACGGGAATATAATCTCAGCCTGATCAGCACAGCCCCGACGGTGGTCTATCGTGTGACCACGTCGAAGGAAGAAGTTCTTTTAATTGATAACCCCTCCAAACTTCCCGATCCGCAGAAGATTTTAAAATTCGAAGAACCGTACATTCTCGCCTCGCTCATATCGCCCGAAGAGTATATGGGGGCTCTGATCACCCTCTGCCAGGAAAAGCGGGGAATCCAGAAAAACTATAACTATCTGGACCGGAAGCGGGTGATGTTAAGCTATGAAATTCCGCTGAACGAGGTGATTCTGGATTTTCATGACAAGTTGAAATCGTTGACCAAAGGGTATGCTTCTTTTGATTACGAATTGATCGGCTACCGGGAATCGGACTTGGTCAAGATCGACATGCTGTTGAACGGCGAAACGGTCGATGCCCTGTCTTTTATTACACACAGAGCCAAATCGGTCCATCGCGGGAGACAAATTGCTGAAAAACTCAAGGAGCTGATCCCGCGGCAGATGTTTGAGATCGCGATACAGGCCGCGATCGGGAGCAAGGTCCTGGCGAGGGAATCGATCAGCGCGATGAGGAAGAATGT
>DATNMI010000502.1:0-2737 GCA_035602375.1 Nitrospiria bacterium
AGGGCGTTGACAAAATTCCCGCCGATGCCTTCCGCCTTTGTGAAGTTAGTCCAGGTTTTTCCGTCGAACTTCGCGATCCCCCCGCCCCAGGTCCCGAACCATTTGCTGTTTGATCCGTCAATTGCGACGGTCAAAACATAGTTGGGGTTGGAGGTCATAATCTTTTTGCCGGGGACGGCGTGATGGGAGGTGGAGGGGCTGGAATCGGAGTGGGGGGAGAAATTATCGTTAATTTCAGCCCCGAGTCCGTCCTTATGCGTATAATTGACCCATTTACCGCCGATATAATGGGTAACGCCCCCTTCGGTCCCGAACCAAAAGGAACCGTCCTTCTCTTTTCCGATCGCGTAGACCCATTTATCCGGCAGTCCGTCGTCCTGTGTGTAGATCTTGAAGGTTTTGCCGTTAAACAGCGACGCCCCTTTCCAGGTTGCTACCCACATGGTTTCAGGTTCAAAGAAGATATCGTAGGCCCAGAGGTCTCCCAGCCCTTCTGCTCCTCTAAAGAATGTCCAGCCGGCGCCGTAACTGGTCGGTCCCATTCCGTAAGGTGTATAGACCGTCCACTCATGCCCGCTCAGTTTGGCCAGTCCCCCGCCATAAGTGGCGAACCATTTGTTCCCCTCGTTGTCCACCTTGATTTTGAATATTCCGTTGCTGAGGAACGCGCCATGCGTCGACCGGGCGGAAAAAATATCATACGCCTCGGTTTCCGTATCGAGCCGGATGATGCCGTTAGAAAGGCCGATCCAGAGGAAATTTCCATCCATGGCCAGGGTCCGGATATTCGCGTTGGTCTCAAGGTTTTTAAATACGGGGACGGAACCGATTTTCGGTTCCTCTTGCCCCAAGGCTGGAGATAAGATTGAAATAATGAACAGAAATATGAGAAAAGGCTTTTTCAATCGGAGGCGGTCTGAGTGAGTCGAAAAGATTGACAATGAAACCCAAAATTGTTAGTATTCTACCGGAATTGATTTTGAATTGCAAATTGTCCGGCTGACCTGGCTTGTGGGCGGATAGCTCAGTTGGCAGAGCGTCGGCTTTACAAGCCGAAGGTCACAGGTTCAATCCCTGTTCCGCCTATTTTAAAGGGAACGCCATCCGGAAAGACCGTTAAAAAATCCGCATTTAACAAGGAGATTGAAATCAGACAGTTTTCAATTTCCTTTTTTAATGATGAAAATCGGGGCCGTAGTTCAGCTGGTTAGAACGCCGGCCTGTCACGCCGGAGGTCGCGAGTTCGATCCTCGTCGGCCCCGCCATCATTAATCGCGAGTCAGGAACCTTTTTGCAGAGAATCGATTGGTTGAATTAATCCTTACCGCTTCTTATGTGACCCAGATTGTTCTAGTCATTCTCCTTCTTCTATCCGTTGTGTCGTGGGCATTTATTTTCTTCAAGTACCGCCAGTTTTCCAAAGCTCAAAAGTTTTCAGACAGCTTTTCGGATGATTTCAGGAAAAAAGAAGAGCTTCCCTCACTTAAAAACAGCGCTTTGAAATTTGATGAGAGCCCCCTCTCCGCCATTTTTCTGGAGAGCGTGCGACTGCTTCAAAAAAAAGGAACCGTTTCGGCTTCCCTGGAAATGGAAACGATTCCGGAAGAAGAGCGCAAAACGGTTTTAGAAAATGTTGCCAGGGTAATCAAACGGGTCAGGGAGGCAGAAATGAATCGGCTTGAAAACCTCCTCTCCTATTTTGCGATTATCGGAAATATTTCTCCCTTTATCGGCCTGTTCGGGACCGTCCTCGGCATTATTGAGGCGTTTCAAAGTATCAGCCTGTCCGGTTCGGCAAATATCGCCGCGGTGGCCCCCGGCGTGGCGGAAGCGCTGGTTGCGACAGCCGCCGGTCTTGTGACCGCCATCCCGGCCGTAATCGCCTATAACTATTTTCTGAGCGTTTTGCGAAATTTAGGCACCCGCGCCGAAGGTTTTTCAGAAGACCTGCTCGGTTTTTTTGAAGAAAGGCTTCGCTCTTCCCGCTCCGCGGTGAGATCCCTGAAATGAATCCTCATGAGCAGAAAAAGTACATGGCTGAAATCAACGTCGTCCCTCTGGTGGACGTTGTCCTGGTTCTCCTGATTATTTTCATGGTGACCGCGCCTCTTCTTTACCGCGGACTTGATCTAAAACTTCCCAGATCGACCGTGAACAATATCAATCCAGAGGAGGGGAAAGTCATCTCCGTTGGAAAGGACCGGCAGATTTATCTCGACTCCAGGGCCGTGACCCCCCGCCAGCTGGAGGCCCAGCTCTCTCAATTTAAACGTCAAAAACATGATCTCGTTCTTTATCTGAGAGCCGATAAAGACGTTCCCTATGGAATCGTCGTACAGGTTCTGGACATCGTAAAAAAGCTCGGCATTGAGCGTCTGGGAATGGTGACAGAACCTGACGCGGGCCGCGGTGGATCATAAGCGCAGGCCATTGAATGTATCCCGTCAGCATGAAACGAATGATCGCGGTTTCAATTGTCTGTCATCTTTTTTTCGCCATGCTTCTCTGGCTTTCCCATGAGAGTCATTGGCGTCAAACCAGAATCAAACCGAGACTTCTGAATGTTCAGTGGATTACGCTGCCGGTACAGGCAGTAAAAAATCCGGCGCCGCCTCCAACGCCGGAAAAGCCGGTGGAGAGGCTAAAAAAGGCTTCGCCGAAACAGGCGCCTCCTCCTAAAATCAAGATTCATGACAGACCGGTAGAGGAGGCCAAAATGCCTCTGCCTCCTCCAAAG
>DATNMI010000530.1:0-2871 GCA_035602375.1 Nitrospiria bacterium
GATCGGCGCTACCGGGCACAGGAAATTGATGTTTTTCAGCATGTTCGCGCCGATTCTCGGATGCCTCTTCATCTCTTCATATTCTTCTGATGTAAGCTTGCCCGGCTTTCCAAGGATAGACTCCCGAATTCCGATTTTTCCGATGTCGTGGAGGGCCGCGCCATATCTGAGGAGCTTTTTCTCCTCCTGGGTCAAATTCATTCTTTCGGCAATCAGATAGGAATAATCCACCAACCTGTCGCAATGCCCGCTCGTGTAGGCATCTTTGGCTTCAATGGCAGACGCCAGAGCTTTAAGGGATTCAAAACGAGAGTTCTCAAGCTCTTCTACCAGGCCATAATTCTCCAGCACAGTGGACAGCTGATGTCCGATAATCGACAGGAGTTCCCCGTCTCCATCTCGGTAAAACTGCTTCTCCAGGCTTTTTCCCGCAATAAAAAACCCGGTAAGGTTAAATCGGGAAACCAGGGGATAGATCATGAGAGATGAAAGACGCCAGCCGCGGAGCTTTTCCAGAATTTCCGGGTCTCCCAACCCCTCTTCGCCCAGAGAAAGGGGCGCCCGCAGGAAGTGAAAACGTTTGGATATCCACCTCGAAAAGGAGGCAACGTCGGATACATGACACCCTGGTTTTGATTTGAAATCCTGAAAGAGAACTTCCCCCGAATTCCGCAACAGGGAAAGAAACACAAAATCTCCCCCGGTCTCCCGCATGACGATCGAAACAATTTGCCGGAAGAGCTCGGGCAGTTTCGGCCCTATAAAAAGGTTTTGAGTCATTTCATACAAGGGAAACAGGAGCTTGAGTCGAACATTTTCGTTCAAAAGGCGGACTTTCCAGAGAGATTCCTCCACGCGGCTCAGGAGTTCCTGCCGGGTAAACGGCTTTAAGACTACGGAAGAAACCCCGCCCTTGAAAACCTCGACCGATTGAGCGAGGTCGGAAGGATGGATCAAAAAAAGAGCGGGAACTTCCCGGTTAAACTCCTGAATTCTGCTGCAAATGCCGGGTATTTCCTGAAAAGGGAGGTTGACGATCAAGAGATCTACTTTGGTTTCCTGTAATATTCCAAAGGCTTCTTCCTGCGAAGCGGCAGGCTGAACCCTGTAATTTTTTAAAATATCGGAAGTCACCTGTCGAAGGGTTTCCTCCGGAGCGACTAATACGATATTCTCATGGGCCACTGGATTCCTCCGTAAACCTGTTAAAAGTAATCGACCCTGACGGCAGCGCCAACTGCCTTGGACCGTTTAACGTTTTGTCTGCACTGAAGAAGCAAGGGACTCGACCGCTTTTGAAACCGATTCCCGGCCCCAGACCGCCGAGATCACGGCGGCCCCCGCGGCCCCGGTTTCCGCCACGGAGGAAATATTTTCCGGGGTAATACCCCCGATGCCAATGACCGGAATTGAAATCCGCGAGGCGATTTCCCGAAGGCCGTCCAGCGTACCGGATGCGGCGTCCTCTTTCGAATTCGTTCGAAAAAGAGCGCCATAACCGATATAATCGGCTCCGCCCTCCCAGGCCGCTCTGGCTTCCATCATATTATGGGTGGAAATTCCGATAATTCTTTCGTCTCCCGCAAGCTTTCTTGCCATTTCAAGAGGAAAATCATTCTGCCCGAGATGCACGCCGTCCGCTCCCGCCGCTGTCGCCATATCAATCTCATCGTTAACAATAAACAGGGCGCCATATCCATGGCAAAGCTCCCGAAGGCGGCGGGCCCGATGAAATGCCCGGCTTCTGGATGCTTCCTTATTCCGGTACTGAATGACGGAAATGCCGGCTTTTAAAACTTCTTCGCACCGGGGAAAAAAACGGGCTTCGTCAGTAATTTCCGGAGGCGTAATCAGGTAGAGAACAAATTTGTCCCTTGCCCTTATCAACTGGAATCTGGCGCGAGAAGAGGCGTTCAATGCAAACCGGCAAATAACTTTTCCAGATAATTCGTTGCATAACGGCTCTTGATGAAAGCCTGATCCCGGAAGATTTTCTGATGGAGCGGAATGGTCGTCTGGATTCCCTCGACAATAAATTCATCCAGGGCCCGCCGCATCCGGTCTATCGCCTCAGTCCGGTTTTCCCCCCAGACAATCAACTTGGCGATCAGGGAGTCATAGTACGGGGGAACATGGTAACCGGAATAAGCGGCCGAATCGACCCGAACATTAAATCCCGTCGGAGGACGATACAAGGTGATGAGCCCAGGAGACGGTTTGAAGGTGTCCGGAGATTCCGCGTTAATCCGGCATTCAATGGAGTGGCCCTTTCTCTTCACCTGATTCTGTCTGAACTCGAGCGGCTTTCCCGCCGCGATCTTGATCTGTTCCCGTACAAGATCGATCCCCGTGACCATTTCGGTAATGGGGTGTTCCACCTGAATCCTGGTATTCATCTCGATGAAGTAGAACTTCTTGTCTTTATCCAGGAGGAATTCGATGGTTCCGGCGTTGACATAACCGATCAAATCAACAACGGCGAGGGCGATCCTCCCCATTTCGTTCCTGGTAACCTCATCCACGACGGGAGAAGGGCTCTCTTCGATTATCTTTTGATGCCGTCGCTGAATGGAGCAATCCCGCTCTCCCAGATGGACCATGTGCCCTTTTTCATCAGCCAAAACCTGAATCTCGATATGACGGGGCTCCTGAACAAACTTTTCCATGTAGACGCTGTCATCCCCGAAAGAGGTCTGTGCTTCGTTGCGGGCAACCTGAAAAGCGTTGATCAGCTCTTCTTCCTTGTTAACCACCCGCATGCCCCTTCCGCCTCCGCCCGATGAAGCCTTAATAATGAGCGGATACCCGATCTTTTTGGCCGTTTCAAACGCGTTCTCTTCCCCGGTTAGTTTTCCTTCACTTCCCGGAATG
>DATNMI010000534.1:0-2708 GCA_035602375.1 Nitrospiria bacterium
CGATTGCTGTTTCGGGGTCGAATATCGCGACTGTCTGGTCTGATTCTGATAAAGGTCCGTTGACCGCAAACGGGATCATCTATTTTTCTGGTTCCTCAGATAATGGAACGACGTTTTCACCCCCGGTTCAGGTTTCAAGTCCGGGGCGAAATTCCGGCGATCCGTCGGTTGCCTTCGGCGCGGCAGGGAACATCTATGTTGTCTGGACAGATTTCGATATTTCTAAAAATAACAACCAGGACATTTATTACTCCTGGTCGTCCACCAATGGAACGAGCTTTTCAGCCCCATTGAACATCTCCTGGAACGGAGGAATTTCGACATCTGCCCGGGTCTCCTCTTTTGGAGGGAACGTTTCGGTGGTCTGGAAAGACGATTCGGTATTGTATGGTTTGACTTCGGTCTGGGGCAGTAGCTCCACCGATGTTTATCTGGCCGGGAAAGAGGAAAGGATTTATCATTCCTCCGATCTGGGGAAGAGCTGGACGCGGCAGAATTATAATCAGGGAGGTTCCCTCCTGAGCGCCATCTGGGGGAGCTCTGCGAGCGATGTTTACGCGGCGGGCGGAGCTGGGGCGATTCTTCATACAACGGGCGCGCCGCTCTGGACCTGGACGGCGCAGACGTCAGGAACCACAGTGAATCTCAACGCCGTCTGGGGTAGTTCCGCCACTGACGTTTATGCGGTTGGAGCAGGAGGAGCGATTCTTCATACGGTAAATAGCGGCGCGACCTGGTCGCCTCAAACCTCAAATGTGACAGCCGATTTAGCAGGGGTCTGGGGCAGTTCTGCCAGTGATGTTTATGCCGTTGGCGGGGCCGGAACGATTCTTTATTCCGTGACTGCCGGCGCGAACTGGACTGCGACGCAAAGTCTGGCAACGACATTAAATCTCAACGCCATTTGGGGGACCGGTCCTTCCGACATCTATATCGCGGCGGATAATGGCACTATTTTTCACTCGACCGGAAACGGGGTCTGGAGCTCCGCGCCGGCCAATGGAGGCACTGTCGGTCTTATTTCCCAAAATCTTCTTTCGATCTGGGGGGCCACCTATACCCCTTCAGGGACCACGAATTCTGTAACAGTTGTCTATGCGGGGGCATCGGGTGGAAAGGTTATCAAGAAATCAGGCACAGCGGCCTGGGAGTCCAATAGCGTTGTTATCGGAGGAGATTTTAATGTTAATGGCTTGTGGGGGGTAGTTACTCCGACGTATACGGTTATTTATGGCGTGCAAGGGGACGGCCCGGTTATGGAATGGAACAACCCATCATGGGACCCTCTCTGGCCAGAATCGACGCAGGGGGAGATCGTCTACCGTCAGTATCCCCCGGCAGGGCCATCTTACCCGCTGGCCGCTCCCGTAACGCTCTCCAACGCGTCGAAAGCTGTTCCGCCTCGGACAACGGCAAGTCCGGAGATTCTCCCGGCCGGAAGTAGTTTATGGTTCTCGTGGACAGAAGGGACGGCAGGTACGGTAGGAATCGTCCATGATCAATCTTCCCTCTATCTGAGCGTGACGTCTAACGGAACGGCCTTTTCACCGCCATCAACGCTTCTGGCTTCTCCGGCAACTGGCTGTTCTTCCTTCCAAATTCCGAAGATGGCCTATGACGGCATCGGCACGATTTATCTGGTATTGCAGGAGGCCTACCGGTACGATGCCGCCCCGGCATGGAAATGCCTGAAACACCCTTTGAATTTTTCGCAGGTGCTGTTGGCCTCATTTACCATTCCCGGCGCGGGGCTTCCCGGGAGTCTTGTTGGCCCCAGCCCCATCAGTTTTTCAAGCGGCGGGGCGCAGTCTCCGGTGATTGCCGCGAGCGGGACGACCCTTGCCGCAGGCTGGATCGATACGGCGCAGAATAAGGATGACCTCTATTTAATTACTTCACCCGATGGCGGGCTCACTTTTACGCCCCCGGTCAATTTTACTTCTCCCTTCCCGCCCGATCTGTTTGTCAATAATTACTATAATTCCTCTAGCCCCTTTCTGCTCGCTTCCGGAGGCAGCTTCTACCTCGGCTGGACGCAGGATTTATGGCCGGTTGGGATTTTACCCGGAAACAACGAAATCTTTTTCTCTCGGTTTTAAAAAGACAGGGTGCAGGTGTCAGGGTATAGGGGTATAAGCGTGTGAGGGTATAAAAGGGTACAGGGTGCAGAGGATAGGGTGTAGGCGTGTAAGGGTATAAGGGGGTAAGGAATAATATACCGGTCCAATACCTCTCGATTATTTTCGAATCTGTCCCCTAGCTCCTACACCCTCACACCCCGATACCCTTTATACCTAGCACCCTATCCTCTGCACCCTGTCCCCTGTCTTTTTCCTTGACTTTAATGGAGGTCTCTTGAAAAATAACCTGTTCATTATTGTAATTGTTTTTGGAATGAAGGAGCGGATTTGATGGTCAAATATGAGCCACGGGATGTAGAGGCGAAATGGCAGGCCCGGTGGATCGATAAAAAAGTTTTCAAGGCGACGGAGGAGCCCGGCAAAAAGAAATTTTATTGCCTGGAGATGTTCCCCTATCCTTCCGGAAGAATCCATATGGGACATGTCCGGGTTTACGCGATCGGAGACGTCATCGCCCGGTACAAGAGGTTGAACGGGTTTAATGTTCTCCATCCGATGGGGTGGGACGCGTTCGGCCTCCCGGCCGAGAATGCCGCGATTCAAAAGGGAATTCATCCCGCGGAATGG
>DATNMI010000557.1:0-2286 GCA_035602375.1 Nitrospiria bacterium
CACCAGGAGCACCATCGGCATCCGGCCTCCCGGCCAGGAAGCGATCACTTCAAGCCCGCGAAGAAGACCAGGACCCGCTGTCGCCGATAACGCTCGAACCCCTGAACGGGAAGCGCCGGACATCGCCGACATCACGCCATACTCTTCCTCGCCCCGGTAGTAATCTTTCAGGTAGCCCTCGGCATAGAGATAACCAACCTGCTGCATTGTTTCGCTCTGAGGGGTAATCGGATAGGAAATCGCGATGTCGACATTCGACCGCCGGATCGCCTCTTTCGCCGCTTCGCTCCCGGTAATAAACACTTTTTCCCGGGGCGCCTCAAAAAACATATGTTCGGGAGTCACGACCCTCTGCAGGGAAGCTTCGCTCGCTTTCTCCTGTTTGGGTGCCTCGGTTGTTTTGGCTTCTGCCTGGACGGCGTCTGACACTTTTTCCTCCTTGGGTTCTCTCAGGATGCCCGCTTTATCACGGGCAACCGGCAATTTTTAAGATATTTTCAACGGTTGATGGAAATAATCAGAATAAAACCCGTAAGAACAAAAATTACACTACTTCTTCCGCTGGAGTCAAGCAGATTTTTGGATAGAATGCTCAGGAAAACTCCAGAAAGGAGCGACCAACAAAACGTGAGCTATTTCAAACCTTTATGGGGTTTCAGCGAAATGGGTTCTCCGTCCGTTTTTCCCGTCTCCATAGACCATGAAAACCCTTTTTCCCTGCCTGACATGGTAGTTGGCCCAGGCCGGCGATCTCCCTTCATACCGGGCATCGGGGTCTTCGCCATGTGCTTTTAAAAAATCGGGATAACTTAAGCCTGCGTCGATGACATCGGCCAGGAGACAATCGGTGGTAAACCCTTTTCCGGTCAGAACAATATGAGAGAGAATCTTCTCAATCTCCTCAGGATCGTTGATTTCAATCGGCTCTACAGTCCCTTTCAATTCCCAAACTCCATTCTAATATTTAACAAACTGTTGAAAAAAACGCGATGCAGGTCGTTCAAAAAGCTCCAGTTGCAAGACCGCAGTTTTGAAGGCGATTGAGGCGTACATTCGAAGGTACGTCGAATGAGACTGAAAAACGAGAACGCCGCAAATGGACTTTTTCAACGACCTGCTAATAGCTTTCGCCGGATGAAGGGAATCGCCCCTCCTCCACGTCCTGCTTGTATTTTTTCATCGCATCTATCGCCTCTTGTCTGAAATGGGCATATTGGCGGACAAACTTGGGGGTAAACCGGTCAAAAAGGCCGAGAAAATCATAGAGAACCAGGACCTGCCCGTCGCATTGCGGTCCCGCGCCGATTCCAATCGTCGGAATCGACAGGGTACGGGTGATCTCACCCGCCAGAGCCGCCGGAATCCCTTCCAGGAGCAAGCCAAACGCCCCCGCCTCCTGAACCAGGCGGGCATCGGAGAGAATCCGTTCCGCCGCTTTGCTCTCTTTTCCCTGAACCTTGTAACCGCCAAACTGGTGAACAGACTGCGGGGTCAGGCCGAGATGGGCCATGACCGGTATGCCGGCCGAAACCATCGCCCTGATTTTCGGCACAACGTCCTCCCCGCCTTCCAGCTTTACGCCCGCGGCGCCCCCTTCTTTTAGAAATCTTCCTGCATTGTGAATCGCTTCGTCAAGACCTGCCTGATACGAAAGAAAGGGCATGTCGGCGAGAAGAAGGCTTTTCTTGATCCCCTTTGCCGCGATCCGGGTATGGTAAACCATTTCATCCATCGTAACGGGAAGGGTATTGTCATTTCCCTGGACGACCACGCTGAGGGAATCCCCGACCAGAACAACGTCGATTCCCGCCTCATCAACGATCCCGGCAAACAGGGCGTCGTAGGCGGTCAGCATGGTAATCTTCTTTCCGTCTGCCTTTCTTTTCGCAAACTCAGGAATGGTCAGCATGGCGCTCCCCCGTTTTCATCGCTCCCCCAAGGTCCATTTCGCTGCAGTGACGGTGTTGGCCATCAGCATCGCGATGGTCATCGGCCCAACCCCTCCCGGCACGGGCGTCACCATGCCCGCTTTTGAAATTACAGAATCGTAGTCGACATCTCCCGCAAGCTTTCCGTCCGGAAGCCTGTTAATTCCGACGTCGATCACAACGGCCCCCGGTTTGATCATATCTGCCGTCACCATTCGGGCTTTGCCGACGGCCGCTATCAGGATATCGGCCTGCGAGGTGATCGACGCCAGGTCCCGGGTCCGGGAATGGCACATCGTCACTGTCGCGTCTTTTTGAAGGAGCATGAGGGCCACCGGCTTGCCGACGAGATTGCTCC
>DATNMI010000171.1:0-1851 GCA_035602375.1 Nitrospiria bacterium
CTTTTTGAAATGGCAGAATACCTTTTTTTCTCCATGTCTTCAAGGTGATAACTGATGATCTTTTCAACCACGGAATTCTTCAAGTCGAGCTGGGAAATCTGGATCAGAAGACATTCTTTCAAATCCCTCGCGGCAACTCCAGGAGGATCCATGGATTGAATCACCGAAAGAACCTTTTCAACAGAAAGAACGTCCGATTCGGCCGTCCTGGCGATATCTTCTGCGGAGGAGCCCAGGTAACCGTTCTCGTCAATATTTCCTATGATAATCTGGCCGATCTCTTTCTCTTTGGAACCTAAAGACGCCACACCCAATTGCCAGAGCAGATGATCCTCAAGCGACGTGGCTTTGGCCACCAGCTGTTCAAACGAAGTCGTCTCTTTTTCCTGGGCGTTTTCGTATTCATGATTACGGGAGTCGTCATAATCGTCAAAATAGTCGTCCCATTTCAGATCAAAATCTTTTTCTGCTCCTTCAGGCGCCGCAGCCTCTTCATCTGAAGAGCCGGACTCGGGAATTTCTTTCAATTCTTCTTTTGCGGCTTCCTCGGGAGGCGTCGTTTCTTCCCCTAACACATCCTCAAGGAGCGGATTATCGAGCATTTCCTGACTGATCGTCTGGGAGAGTTCCATACGCGACAGTTGCAACAGCTTTATCGCCTGCTGCAACTGTGGCGTCATGATCAGTTTCTGGGTCAGTCTGAGATCAAGTCTGGCTTTCATACGGGCGGCTTCAGAACAGCTCTATTCCTCTTAAGGGGATAATATCCGGTCATCACCTGACCGTTGTTCGGTCCAATGGAACTTCTCTCCCAAATAGACAGCGCGGGCGCGGGGGCTGTTAATAATTTCAAGGGGAGTTCCTTCTTCAAGAATTTCCCCCGCGCTGATGACATAGGCGCGATCGGTAATTGAGAGCGTTTCTTGCACATTATGATCGGTGATCAGCACGCCAATATCCTTCTTTTTTAACCTGGAGATAATATTCTGGACGTCGGACACCGAGATCGGATCAATACCGGCAAAGGGCTCATCCAGAAGAATGAAAGATGGCGAAGTCAAGAGCGCCCTGGCAATCTCCACCCGCCGCCGCTCCCCGCCGGACAGGGTATAGGCCTTTTGATGAGCCAGATGAGACAGGTTGAATTCTTCAAGGAGGGCTTTTGCCTTTTCTTCTCTTGCACCGGAATCGCCTGGCAAAAGCTCAAGAATCGCAAGAAGGTTATCTATGACGGAGAGCTTCCTGAAAATCGAGGATTCCTGCGGGAGGTAACTCATTCCCTTTCTGGACCTGATATACATCGGATCATGGGTGATCGATTCGGAATTCAAAAAAATTTCCCCGGAGGTTGGGAACGTTAGTCCGATGATCATGTAGAAAATCGTCGTTTTCCCCGCTCCGTTTGGGCCCAGAAGGCCCACCACCTCTCCTTTTTGCACCCGGAGATTGACGTTGCGGACAATCGATTTTTTTCGGTAATTTTTTGACAACCCGGCTGTCTGGATCATTTTTCCGTTTATTTCTCAGGGCGTAAAGAGAACCTGGCCGCCCTCCACTTCGCTCCTGTCCTCTTTAAGATAAATGGTGATTTTGTTCCCGGCAATTCTGTAGTGTTTATCCCACCCGACAGGAGACCCTGTTAATACCAGAATTTCCTCTTTTTGCCGATATTCCGCCCGTTCGGACCTGACCTCCCGGTTTCCTGTAAGAACCCGCACGCTCCCCTCGGCTTCAATTAAAGAAATGTCCTGGTTCTTGTCCGAGACGCCGCGATTTTTCTCCTTTTCAGACCCCGGATCAGAAGACCGATAGGTAATTTTCACCCGGTCTGAAGTTAAAACCATGTCGCCC
>DATNMI010000564.1:0-1580 GCA_035602375.1 Nitrospiria bacterium
ACCTTTTGATTTGCGCCGTAAACAGAGGAAGAGGAGGCAAAGATAAATTGCCCCGTTTTCCGTTTTTTCAAAGTCTCCAGGAGATTCAATGTCCCTCTGATATTGACCTCTTCATATTCAAGTGGATTTTGAACCGACGGCCGAACGCCCGCTTTCGCAGCCAGGTGGATTACTTTCAAAAACGAATTCTCGGACAACAGTTTTTCGAGAAATGTTTTGTCCCGGATATCGCCAAAAAAAAACCTGAAAGAGGAATTCCTTTCCAATAAACCAAGATTCCTCTTCTTAATTTCGGGGTCATAAAAGGGATCCAGATTATCAATCCCCCAGACCTGATATCCCAAAGAGAGAAGTCTCTCCGAGAGATGGGACCCGATAAACCCGGCCGCTCCTGTCACAAGAACTTTTTTCAAAAACCCTTTTCCTACTTCCTTCCAACAGAAACGTATGAAAAACCGAAGCCCCTAACTGTTTCTGGATTGTAAACGTTCCGCAGGTCTATCATAACTGCTTTATTTAAAAGAGTTTTTAGCCTTTCAAAATCGAGATTTCGGAATTCGTTCCATTCCGTTAAAAGAACAAGCCCGTCCGCGCCCCTGGCCGTTTCATACGGATTGTCTCGATATTGGATTTTCTTAAATTTTTTCCTGGCCCCTTCCATTGCCACCGGATCATAGGCCTGCACAGAGACCCCCTTTTTGATCAACGCTTCAATAATCCCAATCGCGGGTGAATCGCGCAAATCATCCGTATTCGGCTTAAAGGAGAGGCCGAGCGCCCCGATGGTCTTCCCTTTCAGACTACCGCCGAGCGCTCTCTTGATCTTATCGATCATTCTTCCCAACTGTTTCTCGTTCGCCTGAATCGCCGCCTTCACAATATTAAAAGAATATCCGGCATTCTCCGCTATCTTAACCAATGCCTGGGTATCCTTCGGAAAACAGGAGCCGCCATAGCCCGGACCCGGATGAAGAAATTTACTTCCGATCCGCTGATCAAGCCCCATTCCCTTGGCCACCATTCTGACATCCGCCCCCAACTCTTCACAAAGATTCGCCATTTCATTGATAAACGACACTTTGGTCGCAAGAAACGCGTTGGAGGCATATTTGATCAGCTCCGCGGTCCTTAAATCGGCCAATACAAACGGCGTCTCGATCAGGTATAAAACCCGATAAAGCTCCTTCATGATTTCAAACGCCTTTGGACTGTCCGACCCGATTACGACCCGGTTCGGTCTCATAAAATCTTCAATGGCGGCGCCTTCGCGAAGGAACTCCGGATTCGAAACCATATCAAATTTATATTTCTTCGCATGATGGCTAATAATCCCTTTAACCACTTCACTGGTGCCCACCGGCACGGTGCTTTTCGTCACCACGACCTTATAGCCGTTGAGGTTTTGGCCGATTGAAACAGCCGCCTCTTTAATAGCCGTTAAGTCCGCTTCCCGGTTATTTCCCTGGGGGGTGCCGCAAGCGATAAAAACGACGCCGCTCTTTTTAATGGCCCCCCCGATATCGGTCGAAAAACAAAGCCTTTTATGGAGCACATTTTTGCTCACGAGCTCCTTTAACCCT
>DATNMI010000580.1:0-3067 GCA_035602375.1 Nitrospiria bacterium
CCATTATTTCAATCTGGGGCAACTCTTCTTCCCTGATCTCTTTGAGGGCAAGTTTCAGCATTTCATAGGAGGCCGACGCCTCTTCCGAAAGGGGCCTTAATTGAGCGGCTCCGATTGAAGCAGACTTGTCGCTCCTCGAAAAGAAAACCTGGCACAGTTGGTGTTCTCCAAACCCTTCGGTCTCTTCCACCCGGCCAATGCCGAACTTTTCGTGCTGGACCAGATCCCCCTTGATATAATCTCCCATCTCAAATCTCCTGTCATGGTGTCATCGTGTCATTGTAACATGGGCGCCGCCTCCGCTCCCGCATTATTCCTGGTCCGGATCTTCGGGAAGAATCTCCCCCTTATCTTTCCGAAATTTCCGGTAAACAAAAGGAATCAAGGCCACCAGAATGATTAGTCCCAACCCTATCCAGAGTTCCAGGGAAAGCTTTCCCTGGAGAAGATGCAGGATTGAACTGCTGAAGAAAACAAAAGCCACGGTGTGCGGAAACATACAGATCCATGAGGTCAGAAGATATTCAAAAAAATGGATCCGGGTCAGGCCGAATGCGTAATTTAAAAGTATGTAAGGAAAAAAAGGGATCAGCCGGGTCATGGCCACAAAGACCCACCCGCGTTGCGCCACCCCCCGGTTAATAAAATCGAGTTTAGCGCCCAGGAGGTTTTGAACCTGCTCCCGCGCTAAATAGCGGGCCACCAGGAAGGCCGCCCCGGCTCCGATCGTGGAGCCCGCGGAGGCAAGTGCAGTTCCAAGAATCGGACCGAAGATCACGCCGCCTGCAAGAGTCATCGGCAAGGCGGGAATAAAAAGAGAAGGGGCAATGGAAAAAATCAGGAGGTAAATCAGCGGAGCCCAGATTCCCCAGGATCGGATGAGCGCCTGAAGTTTCTCCTCTTCCAGATACCGGGCGGCGCCGGTTGTTCTGATGATAAGGCCTAGGATCAAAAGGGTCAGGAGAAAGAAAGTAAATTTCAAAACGTTTCTGATTTTGGGAGTTAAAATTTTCTCCGCGCCTCTGGAAGGGTTTCCGGAAATAATAACCCTTCAGGCCTTGTTTGACAATGCTCTTTATATCGCGAGAAGCCTCTTTACCCGTTTTTACCGATCAGGGTATGATAAGAAGCGATGAAGCTTCAAATAGAAAAAACAGTCCTTGAACTGGTCGAAGGTGACATTACCCGGGAAGAGACCGAAGCGATTGTCAACGCCGCCAATTCCGGCCTTCTGGGGGGAGGAGGCGTGGACGGGGCCATCCACCAGGCCGGAGGCCCCAGGATCATGGAAGAGTGCCGCAAGATCGGCGGGTGTCCGACCGGAGAGGCCAGGCTGACTTCCGGAGGAAACCTCAAGGCCAGGTTTGTCATCCACGCGGTAGGACCTGTCTATTCGGACGGAAGGCGCGGGGAGCCGGGCTTGTTGGCGTCGGCCTATCGAAACTGTCTCACAACCGCCTCGCAAAATGGCATCCGTTCAGTCTCTTTTCCCTCTTTGAGCACCGGCGCATACCGCTATCCGATGGAAGAGGCCGCCCGAATCGCCCTTAGGACCGTCATCGGCTATCTTAAAGAACATCCGGAAATTGATCTGGTACGATTTGTCCTCTTCGGACATGAAGCCTTTAGGATCTATGAAAAAGTTCTTCAGAATTTTGCCCGATCCGGATGAATGAATAGTGCGGTGGCTTTTCCATCCTGCGAGAGACTATACTGAATCAGGAAAATAATTTTAATGGAGAAACAGGTGAATGAAAAGAAGAAACAACAGGCGATGCCGGCCCCGGGCGACGCCCTGATTCTGGTCGATATCCAGAATGATTTCCTTCCCGGAGGCGCCCTTGCCGTTCCCATGGGAGATGAAATTATCGCGCCTCTTAATAAAATGATCGCCGTCTTTGAGGAGAGCCGCCTTCCGGTTTTTGCCACAAGAGACTGGCATCCTTCAAACCATTGTTCTTTCAAAAACAATGGCGGTCCCTGGCCATCTCATTGCCTCGCCCGGAATTCCGGCGCCGAATTTGCCGCTTCTCTCCGGCTTCCTTCCACTTTCACTGTTATTTCAAAAGGCACGACTCCCTCAAAAGATGCCTATTCGGGCTTCGAGGGAACGGAGCTTGACAACCTTCTCCGGTCTAAAAAGATCAAACGGGTATATGTCGGGGGGCTCGCTACCGATTATTGCGTTCTAAACACGGTCCGCGACGCGATCCGGCTGGGATATTCGGTTTTTCTTTATGCGGATGGAATCAGGGCGGTAAATGTCCGCCCGCAAGATGGAGATCGCGCTATTGAGGAAATGGAAAAAATGGGAGCTGTCCTTATTAGGGCTGAAAATTAAACCTCATGTCCATTTCGTCTCCTCTATTAACCGATCTCTACCAGTTCACGATGGTGCAGGCTTATCTTGACGGAGGGATGAAAGATGAAGCGGTCTTTGAATTCTTCGTCCGAAAACTTCCTGAAAACCGCGATTTTCTCCTTTCCGCCGGCCTGGAACAGGCGCTTCAGTTTCTGGAGACAATCCGTTTTTCTGCCGAAGAAGTTGCGTTTCTCTCTTCGACAGGGAGATTTAACCGCAAACTTCTTGACTATATCAGCCGGTTTCGTTTTACCGGCCAGGTCGACGCCATCCCCGAAGGGCGGATTTTTTTTCCGAATGAACCGCTTTTCCGTGTTATCGCTCCAATCCCCGAAGCGCAACTGGTAGAGACCCGCATCATTAATCTTCTTCATTACCAGACCCTGGTGGCGTCCAAGGCCGCCCGGATTGTTCTCTCCGCTCCCCGAAAGTTATTGGTGGACTTTGGATTAAGACGGGCTCATGGCTCAGAGTCAGGACTTTACGGGGCCAGGGCCTGCTATATCGCCGGATTCGACGGTTCATCCAATGTCCTGGCTGAAAAAGTTTTTGGCATTCCCTCATTTGGCACGATGGCCCATTCATTTATCCAGGCGCACGACTCCGAATCGAAAGCCTTTGAAGACTACGCAAATGCACAGCCTGATAATGTTACGCTCTTGATTGATACCTACGACACCGAACAGGGGGCTCAAAAAGTGGCGG
>DATNMI010000581.1:0-3670 GCA_035602375.1 Nitrospiria bacterium
CCCGGCTTGAATCACGCTCCGGAAGCAGGCCTCAAACCCTGATCGTCTAATTTTGCGGAGGAAGATTGATTCTCCCATCTAAAATCTCCTTCCGGGACTTCTCCGGTTTTTCCATTTTGTTTTTTTCAATAAATTCATCCATATTTCCGACTCTGCTGTTTTTCATCGCGTCCGACGTCTCGGCTTCCCTGATAATAGTCGGCGTGATAAAAATCATAAGATTGGTTTTATCGATCGTCTTGGTTTGAAATTTAAAAAGCCATCCCAGCAGCGGAATATCCCCAAAAAACGGAACTTTGTTTTCCGTCTTGAGATAATCGTCTTTTATCAATCCTCCGATGACAATCGTCTCCCTGTCAGGAACCACCACCGATGTCGTCGCCTCCCTCTTGTTGGTCGTCGGCCCAAGATCAACCAGAAGGCTCTGGGGCGTATCGACAACCGTTGAAATTTCCTGCCGGATGTCGAGCTTAACCCGTTTATCTTCCAGAACTTCGGGTGTTAGTTCAAGCGTGACGCCGACGTCCTTCCGGTCGATGTTTCTTTGAATCACTCCTCCGGGCGTTTGGCTGCTGCTCATCGGGAAGGGAACGTTCTGTCCGACGACAATGCGGGCTTTCTGAAAATTAGAGGCAAGAATCTGGGGCGTGGAAAGGACATTGACATCGGAATCCGACTGGAGGGCCGTAAGAAGGCCTTTAATGTCGAGAATGCTCCCGACGGTGCCAGCGGCGCTGAATGGATTGGAAATCACCCCGGCGCCAGCCGCCACCGACAGGCCGGATGAATTCGCCAACGCAGAAGGCCCGTTGTTGGCCAGATTGCCGATCTGCCCAAAATTGGTCGCCCCGACCACTCCATTATTCGGATTCAGGTTGGCCAGCTCGACGCCCATCGTTCTTAATTTGGAAACCGACACTTCCATAATTACGGCTTCCACATAAACCTGTTTTTTCCTGACATCGAGCTTATGAATAATATCAAGAACCATCTCAAAATCTTTCTGAGAAGCATAGACAATCAGGGTGTTTCCGGACTTGTCCGGGAAGACCTGTACCTGGCCTTCAAAATCGCCTTCCGGTCTCATTTTGGGGTGGAGGGCCTGCCCCGCCGGGCGGACTAGAAACGTTGAAAGGGTCTTTGAAATATCTTCAGCGGATGAATTGGCCAGCGGAACAATATGGACCGAACGTTCCTGGGGAACTTCTCCCACGGGAAGGATCTGGATCACGTCTCCCGATTGAACCGTTGTAAATCCTTTCATGTCGAGAACAGAGAGAAAAACTTCATAAGCCTTGGCAATGGTCATCTTGGTCGGAGAAAAGACGGTCACTTTTCCCCGCACTTTCTCATCAATAATAAAATTCTTGCCGGTCAATTCGCTGAAAAACTTGACCAGGACCGGAAGATCCACATTGTTGAAATCGAGCGTAATCTTTTTTTCTTTGACGGCAGAGATATCCGGCTGAGGGACCTCCTCAGCGGCTGCGGGAAGTGAAACCAGAAAAAGAAACAAGAGCACCGTGAAAAACGGCAGGAAACAGAACTTTTTCAATGAGCGGCTTTCAAGATCGAGCGAACAGAAAATTGTTTCCTGCTCCTGTTATCTGATTTCGTAACTGAGCGTTTGCTTAATATCGTTCCGGACCAGATCGAGGCTGATTCGGTTTTCATCCTTCAAGTTCTGAAAGACGCGGAGAAAACTTTCAGGGTCTTTAATCTCTACGCCGTTGACCCGCTCCAGAACGTCGCCGTTCTGAAGTCCCACTTTTTCATAAAAACTTTGGGGAACAATCGAGAACAACTTGAACCCGTCCGGCTTGCCTTCGGTAAAGTTAGGAACGACCCGGGCCTGAGTCAAGAGCTGATTGAGATTGTCGAGGTTTTTCTGAACCTCCTGCCGGTCGAGGACCCATCGGTTGGGGGCGGCCTGCCGGATGCCCTGAAGAGAACCCGGGCCTTGCGCCGGCCCGCCCGGAGAAGACTTCGGGGCCAAGGCGAACTCCCGCTCTTCATCCAGGAGAATTTGAAGCGTTTCGGTTCCCCCATTGTAGGCCAGCTTGACGGTATTCCTCCGGATCAAGGCAATCTTGACATTTTTCAGAACCTGGTCATGGAGGTGATAAAGACTCTGCTCCTTGGAAAGGAGATCTTCAATAATAGCAAAGGTGTCTTCGGGATTTCCGTCAGAAGTGCCAATAAGCCGGAAGCGGGCCTTAAGGTCGGGAACCACTTCGGCTGCCGGGACCGGCGCGGCAAACACCTCTTTCTTGCCGCGGAGCCTGGAATTAAAAATATTTCCTTCCACAATAGAAGAGAGGGCCGGTTCAGATCCCCGCGGGGCTGAAACCATTTGTGGATTCATATCGGGTTTGGAGAGGAACGAGGCGGACGCCTCTAAACGGTTACCCAATGCAAGCCCGGTGATATCGGCAAGAAGAAAAGATCCGAGCGTGATGCTTCCCACATAAACCACCCAGCTTTTATTGACTCTTTTCATCTCATCGACTCCCGGCGACGTCCTTTAATATTTCCAATATGGGAAACCTGGTTCTCGTTTAATTATCTCGTAATATTCCATAAAAGTCAAGGCTTTAAGCCATTCTCCGCATCCCCGGCGGAGGGCTGGATCGTCCTGATGACCCGGGCAAAAATCCTGCCTTCGCCAAGCAGAATTTCAAGAGAATCATCCGGAGCGACGTCCCGATTTGACCGGACAATATTCCCTCCTGCTTCCTTCCTGGTAATGCTGTAACCGCGTTTCAGAATTTCAAGAGGGCTGAGAGAACGGAGATTGACGAGGAGACCCTCCGCCTCTTTGCGCTTAAACGTTAATTCCCGGCGGATGAATACGCTTATCCGGGAGATTCTCTGCTCCAGGATCTCTTTCGACCGCTGAATCATTCCGGACGGGGCAACGAAATAGAGCCGCCTGCGGCTGTTTTCAAACGACATTTGACGGTGATCAACCAGGCGCCGGGCCGCCAGGGAAAGCCTCTCCGTCAGGTCATCACACCGCTGAAACTGGTTTTCGATAAAACGTTTGGGATCAATCAGCCTTTTCTGGAGCCCCTCCAGCACTTTTCCGCGGACTTTGACGCTGTTCCGGAACGCGGAAAGGAGGCGGCTTCGCCATAAGTGGTTTTTCTCGATCAATTCCAGATGGTTTTTGACCACCAGTTCGGCGGCGGCCGAAGGGGTCGGCGCCCTCAGATCGGCGACAAAATCGGAAATGGTGACATCGGTCTCATGACCGACGGCGGAAATAACCGGAAGGGCCGATTTAAAGATCGCTTCCGCCACCACCTCTTCATTAAAGGCCCAGAGATCTTCAAGGGACCCTCCGCCCCGTCCGACGATCAGGACGTCGACGCCTCCGATCCGGTTGAGTTCTTCGATGGCCCGGACAATGGCGGGAGCGGCTTCTGCGCCCTGAACCGGAACCGGGCAGATCAGAATATCGACGGCGGGGTGGCGCCTCTCGATGATATTGAGCATGTCGCGGATCGCGGCGCCAGTCGGGGAGGTAATGATTCCTATCCGCCGGGGGAACGCGGGTATCGGCCGCTTTCGAACAGGATCAAAATATCCTTTTTGCCGGAGTTTTTCTTTTAACTGCTCGAAGGCGAGTTGAAGAGATCCGATTCCGCGTGGCTCCACGCTCTCGAGC